>CAURFS010000110.1:0-6721 GCA_963523845.1 uncultured Campylobacter sp.
GTCGAGGGAGAGGCGATGCTGTGCGATGTAAATTATGACGGCATTGCCGCTTCTACGGGCTCCGCGTGCGCGAGCGAGGCGCTCGAGAATAACCCGATAATGGAAGCGATCGGCGCGGATAAGGAGCTGGCGCATACGGCGCTAAGGCTTTCGCTGTCGCGCTTTACGACGGAGGCGGAGATCGATTACGCGATCGAGCATATAGGCAAAGCTATCGCCCGTCTGCGCGGGATTTCAAGCACATTTGCTTACGCGCCGCAAGGTTATGAGAAGAAATAAAGGATAAAAAATGGCAAAAAATAGTTTGATAAACGGCTCGATCTGGGAGCAGTACTCGCAAAAAGTGCAGGAGCGTATGAATAATCCTCGCTATATGGGCCAGATCACCGAGGAGGAGGCGAAGGCCAGGGGCGGCAAGCTCGTGGTCGCGGACTTCGGCGCCGAGAGCTGCGGCGATGCGGTGCGGCTGTATTGGTTGATCGATCCTAAAACCGATAAAATTTTAGACGCTAAATTTAAAAGCTTCGGCTGCGGCACGGCGATTGCCAGTTCGGACACGATGGCTGAGCTTTGTATCGGAAAGACCGTCGATCAAGCGGTAAAGATTACAAATTTAGACGTAGAGCACGCGATGCGCGATAATCCCGATGAGCCCGCCGTACCGCCGCAAAAGATGCACTGCTCGGTAATGGCATACGACGTCATTAAGCAGGCTGCGGCGAATTATAAGGGCGTCGATCCCGCGCATTTCGAGGATGAGATCATCGTGTGTGACTGTGCGCGCGTAAGCCTCGGCACGATCAAAGAAGTTATCCGCTTAAACGATCTTCATACGGTCGAAGAGATCACGCAATACACCAAAGCGGGCGCGTTTTGCAAATCCTGTGTACGCCCGGGCGGACACGAGGAGAAGGACTACTATCTGGTCGATATTTTAAAGCAAACCAGAGAGGAGATGGAGCGAGAGAGGCTTCAAGCTCAAGCCGACGCAAGTGCCGCCACTAGCGTGAAAGCGGGAGCGGAGATGAGCTTTGAGCAGTTAAATTTGATCGGTAAATTTAAAGCGGTCGAAGGGGTGCTTGACGAGGATATCCGTCCGATGCTTCAGATGGACGGCGGCAATCTCGACGTCATCGATATCAGACCTGCAGACGACGGCAAAACGGACATATATATCCGCTATCTTGGCGCTTGTAGCGGCTGCGCCAGTGGTGCGAGCGGCACATTATATGCGATCGAAAATGTTTTGCAAGAAAACCTTAGTCCAAACATCCGCGTAATGCCGATCTAGGCTTATCGGTCGCTACGTTTCATCTTGGCTTGGTCTTGACGAAATTTTAAGAGCTTAAGCTTCTGCGCAACAGTGGAGCTAAATTTCGCCCCTTAGCTAAATTCGCAATTAGACGCTAAATCTGCGTAGAATTTCGCCGTTTACTTTTAAGAATATCGCAAATTTCGCTAAGGTTTTCTAACGTGAAATCCATCCGTAAAATTTTGTCTATAAATTTAATTAAAAACGCCTTATTTTGCTTGCATGAGGTTTTTTAGAGGATTTCGTTTGTAAATTGGACATAGAATTTCTCCGCGAATTTCATCTTTTCATAAATTTAGATGAAAATGCGCCATAAATCGCAGAATTTTAGCTGGCTATAATTTCTTTTTATTATAATTGCGCCTTATTTCAACTAAAAGGGGAGCAAATGAAAGTATTTGTTTTGGCGGCTATGCTACTTGGTTTTCTATCTGCAAATTCTTTGGACCAGATCAAAAAAGATAGGCTCGTTCGCATCGGTGTATATAACGATCAGCCGCCGTTTAGTGCGCTCGTAGACGGCAAATACAGGGGATTTGAGATTGCTCTTGGCGAGAAGCTCGGTAAGGAGATTTTCGGCGATAATCCCGGCAAGGTAAAATTTATCCCAATCACGGCTTCAAGGCGCATTAGCGCTTTGCAGCGCAATGAAGCGGATATGGTGATTGCGACCTTTACTCCGACGCCCGCGCGAGCGAAAAAAATAGATTTTTCAGAGCCTTATTTTAAGGTGCAGGTAGGTGTGCTAGCCAAAAAAGACGAAAATATCACGAGCTTCGATCAGCTGCGCAAAAAGAGGATTTTTGTCATCAAACACTCTCCTATTCACAATTTCTTACGAAAAGCAGGCTTCAGAAAGAATTTGAATTTCTGCGCCAGCTCGGCTAAATGCTACCACGCTTTCAAAAGGGCGAAAAATGCCGTGCATGTCGATGATAACCTAATCCTGCACGCATACGCAATCATCGATAATAAAACGCAGGTTGCTTTGGATGGTCTAGGTAAGCAAACTTACAACGCAATCGCCGTGCAGAAGGGCAATAATGCGCTGCTAGAGCTAATCAATACATCTTTAGCAGGACTAAAAAAAGATGGATTTTTGGATAAGACCTTTGATGATACGCTCGGGATTTTTTATCATGGTACGATCGATAAGAAGGAATTCTTGGTTGAATAAAATTTCGTGCAGAATTTAATTCGTGCGCTTGATTCCCGCGTAAAATTCGGTTCATTGTAATGATGGAGCGAGAAAAATACGTTGCGGGCTTAATTTGCTTTTAGAATTCGGTCTTGATTTTACTTGCCTGTGTTTTGAGGCATGTAATTTTTATGGGGGTTTATTTAAATTCTACTATTCATAGAATTTTTAGGTAAACTTGCAAAATTTCATTTTTTTGATGCATAAAATATTTTTTGTTATGCATATTTTAAATTTTATAAATTTATCTACTTGAAAGAAATTAAGAATTTAATAGAATTTTATGCAAAAATTTGGGCTTGAAATTTTATGTGTAAAAGCCTGCGTGCGCAGGGTGATAAATTTTGCCATAAAATTTTTATGGCAAAATTATACGATCAGACTCGCAGTACGTTTAATCTTAGCTACAAATAAAATCATTTAGGCTCTAAGGCTTATTCTACTAGATAAGCTTAATTGGGTATTTATAAAAACAACTTGCGCCGTAAAATACTTGCGACAATTTTGCACAATATTGCTTTTAGGAATTAAATTCCGCGACGTCAAATCATAAAAATTTTAAGGATTTCGAGCTATTCAAGAAGCAAAACGCCTATTTTTTCGCTTCTTTCGGCGTAATCGGCGGGTCGAGCTGCATGATCTTATCGCCTAGGCGCTGAAAATTTGCAAGGCTTTTTAGATGGAAATATGCTAGCTCCAGATATCCGCGGCGCGCGAAATCCGCAAGCTTTTTATCGCTTAACTTCAAAAGCTTTTCGCGATTTACGACCGAAAAGCCGTTCAGCAGGGAGGATTCCTTGCCGCTAGAGTTGATGCCGAGCTCTTTGGCCTCTAAAATCCCCGCCTTTTGAAATTCCGCCGCCGCAACGCGCGTGCGCATATCTAAATCGGCGTAGTTTTTCATCACCTCTTTTAAATTTTCTAAAAACGGCGTCGGTTTGCCGTCTTTAAAAAGCGCCTCGCCGTCGCCTTTGATCTGCTGCGCGTCTTTGTCGAAGCAGATCGCAGTCTGCTCGCCGATCTGGGCTAGGAAAAACGGATAATTCTGCACCGAGGAGGGCACCGTTCCTTTATAATCCTTATCGATTAGGACATTTTTGGTGCGCCCTAGCAGCGCCACCATTTTGGGCTCTTTTTCGATGGTAAATACGATAACGAGGTTATCTGCGCAAAACGGGATCTCCGGCGCGATCACCGGCACGAAAGGCGCGGTAGGGAATGCATCCGCGTGATACTGCAAATCCGCGTGTTTAACGCTATCTAATACGACTGGGGTCATGTTGATCCTTTAAAAAATTTTAGCAATTATATAAAAAAGAATATTAAAATTCTAAAGGGTTTTAAAATTTCAGCTGTTTTTATTTGCATAAATTTAGACGTTTAGAATTTTAAATTTAGTAAAATTACCTTAAATTTAAAGGAGCACAGATAGATTTAAATGAGCTTTTAGCGCTCGCGACGGACGCCGCAAAAAAGGCAAACGATGCGATAATGCAAAATTACGACAAATTCGATGTTTTCGTCAAAGCGGACAGATCGCCGCTTACGAATGCCGATCTTGCGGCAAACGATGCGATAATACGCACTCTAGAGCCCAGCGGCATCGCGATCTGCTCGGAAGAGTGCGTGCTGGATAGCAAGCGGCGCATGAGCGAGGAGAGATTTTGGCTGATAGATCCGCTGGACGGCACGAAGGAGTTTATCGCGCGCAACGGCGAGTTTTGCGTTTGCATCGCGCTGATAGAGCATGGACGCCCGATTTTAGCGGTAATCGGCATCCCTATAAGCGGCGATATATATAGTTCAAACGGCGGCGGAGTTTATAAAAACGGCGTACTGCTCGCTCGCCCCGCTAGAGTGCCGCAAATCTTCATGCACGGACGTCACAGTAAATCCGAGAAATACGTGCAATTCGCGCAAAAATTTAAAATGCAGCTCGTGCGCAAAGGCTCTGCGATAAAATTTTGCATCTTAGCCGAGGGAGGCGCGAGCGCGTACGCGAGATTTAGCGACTGCTCGCTTTGGGACATCGCCGCGGGAGATTTTTTGCTGAATCAAAGCGGCGGGGCGGTAGTGGATCTAAAGACGATGAAGGCGCCGCTTTATAACGGAAAAAGCCTGATAAATAACCACTATTTGGCGGTCGGCGCGAATGCGATGAAAAATTTATCTGAAATGTTAGAATTCGCAAAGAACTTTTAAGTTAAATTTATAGTAAACACTCTATAATATAGGTCCAAAAATTTTTTATCAAAGGATAAAAACATGAAGGGCTTTACTATGATCGAATTAATTTTCGTGATCGTGATTTTAGGTGTTTTGGCGGCAATTGCCATTCCAAGACTAGCAGCTACTAGAGACGATGCAGAGGTGGTGAGGACGGCGCAGAATATATCTACGTCGCTAACGGATGTTATGGGTTATTATATGGCAAAAGGTGAGTATAATAGCAATTTTTCAAGTATGACAAACGTAACCAATCCTATTAAAATTAGGCAAAATGTCTGTGCTACTTACGAGTACAACAGCAATACTCAAATGACATTAAAAAAGAGCTATGGTGGGTTGTGCGAAGCAGTATGGAAAGTATCGAGCCTAAAAACTATAAATAGTATTTATAGCTCAGATGCGTTACTAATCGTCCAATAATTCTTATCGGGTGCGAGCTAACATCGTACCCTTTTATTTATAAATCCAAGCAAAATTCCAATACCCCAAACAGCTCCGAAAAATATAAAAAATATACTCCAAAATTGCGCCAGATCCACGCGATTGCTAGCCGGAAACAGATACCAACCTTCACTATAAAGTGCCGTTAGTTTGGCTTGCAGTCCGTCTAGCGTTGTATCGGTCGGCACCGCCGGTACGTCGAATGCGCAGCTATTAAATGGCTTAAAAATTGGCACTACGCTTAGATCAAAATTTAAAAATCTCACCGCTCCACCACCGCCGCTCATCCCGCTCATATCTCCGCTCCCTCGCAATACTGTGTGAATTTTAGCCAAATTTAGCGATGAGACAAATCCCAGCGCCGCGCCGTAAAACCATACCGCATATCCGCAGATAGCAATGTAAACGCTCTTGCCGTAAACCGCTAAAATCGCCGCTCCTAGCGCTATGGCGCAAAGTGCGAATCTCACGTGAATGCTAAAGCTTTCCGGATAGATAAAAAGGAATTTTTGCAAGAAAAAATATGAAAATGCTAGCCAAAAAAGCGCCCAAATAGCGCAAAAAGCGAGAAATTTTTTAGAGTATTTGTTTTGAAATTTTAAAATCATAAAAATCCTTTCCGCGCATAATTTTATAATAAATTGCAGATATTTTTGCTAAAATCCCAGCTTTTATAGCAAAAATTTCAAGCAAAGGGTAAAATTTTGAGGAATTTTTTACGCAAATTAGAAAGAGCTTTTGATGCGTTCGCAAATATCTTAGGCGTATTAAGTATCGTATTTTTGGCGCTTTTAGTTATAGTCGTTTTTTACAATGTTGTGGCGCGCTATCTTTTTCCAGCCGCAAATTCCGTCGCTATGCAAGAACTTACGTGGTGGCTATATTCGGCGATGTTTTTATTCGGTGTGACCTATGCGCTTAAAGAAAACGCCCACGTTCGCGTGGATATTTTTTACGAAAATTTTAGCCCCACTGCAAAAGCGCTCATAAATATCTTAGGCACGATATTTTTCATTTTGCCTTTCGTAGCGCTCGTGGCGTTTTTTTCGATCGATTATGTGAGCGAGGCTTATACGAGTCATGAGGCCAGTGCCAATCCCGGCGGTATGCAGCATCTTTGGATCATCAAGTCCGCAATCACGCTTAGCTACGCGTTTTTATTTATCTACGCATTTGGATTTTTGATTAAAAATATTAATGCCCTGCTTGATGTTAGGGAAAACAAGGGCTCGGAATTTCTTAGTGGGAATTCTTCGGGCGCACAGAGTGTGTGAGGGCAAAATGAGCTTAAATTTAAAATTCTATAAATTTCACACTTTTCGCGCTTGGTCAGAATTTTACCAAGGCGAGATAAAAGGTGGCGAGCTATGATAGGCATAGTGATGTTTGCGGCAGCGCTTTTTATGCTTTTACTGGGTTTTCCCGTTGCGTTTACGTTCGGCGCCGTGGCTGTGATTTTCGGCTTTATCTACGGACTTAGTGAGGCGTGGGATTACGCGCAGGGCTTTGAAATTTTAACCGAAGCTTTCGAGGATATGAGC
>CAURFS010000111.1:0-6644 GCA_963523845.1 uncultured Campylobacter sp.
CGTTTATTGATACCTTTTTTGCGAGCTTCCTTGCTAGCGGCAGTATCAGCTATCTTTATTACGCCAACCGCATATTTCAGCTGCCGCTTGCGCTTTTTGCGATCGCGCTTAGCACGGCGATCTTTCCGCGCATGAGCAAATTTGTAAAAGCTCACGACGACGCGCAGGCTCTGGCTCTTGTCGAGCGCGGATTTTACTTCCTTTTGGCGCTACTCGGGCTCTCTGCGATGGGCGGCGTGATGCTGCGAAACGAGATCACGCAGCTGCTATTTGAGCGCGGAGAATTTACCCGCCAAAATTCCATCGAATGCGCCGCAGTTCTCGGCGCGTATATGGTGGGGCTCGTGCCGTTCGGGCTGTCTAGGATTTTTTCGCACTGGCTGTATGCGAATATGAAGCAGAAGCTAAGCGCGAAAATTTCGATCTGGTGCGTCTTTATAAATGTCGCTTTGTGCGCGCTGTTTTTTAAACCGTTCGGAGCGGTGGGGCTTGCGTTTGCAAGCACGATAACGGGGGCGTTTCTGCTCGGCTTTAATCTCTATTTTTTTGGATTTAATAACTTTTTGGCTATAATCCGCGCAAAAAAAATTATTGCGATCGCGGCGCTTTGTGCGGGCGAGGCGGCGATTTTATACATTTTAAAAGGCTTGTATTATGGTAATTTATGATAGTTTGAGCAAAAAGAAGCTCCCTTTTAAGCCAATTAGCGAGGGGCTGGCGCGCATTTACGCCTGCGGCCCGACCGTTTATGACGACGCGCATTTAGGGCACGCAAAAAGTGCCGTGAGCTTCGATCTGCTGCGCCGCGTGCTGCAAGCGGAGGGCTATGAGGTAAAATTTGCGCGAAATTTCACCGACATCGACGATAAAATTTTAAAAAAGATGGAGCAGAGCGGCAAAAGCCTGGAGGAGATCACGGAGCTTTATACCCGCAGATATTTGCAGGATATGAGCGCGCTAAACGTCGCGGACGCGAGCATTTCGCCCAAAGCGACCGAAAATATTGCCGCGATCTGCGAGCTCATATCTTCACTTCTCCAAAAAGGCTTTGCCTACGAGATCGCAGGTGACGGCATCTACTTCGACACGCGCAAGGACGGGGATTATCTAAGCCTTAGCGGCAAAAAAGAGGGTGCCGGCAAAAACATCGCCCGCGTCGCCTCAAACGATGCCAAGCACGACGAAAAGGACTTCGTGCTGTGGAAATTTGACGAGAATTGGTTTGATAGCCCGTTTGGCAAAGGGCGCCCGGGCTGGCACAGCGAGTGCGTCGCGATGATTTTGGCGCACCTTGATAGCGGCGATCCGAAATTTTGCATAGACATTCACGCAGGCGGCGCCGATCTGCTCTTCCCGCATCACGAAAACGAAGCCGCGCAGTGCCGCTGCGCCCGCCATAGAGCGCTAAGCAAATACTGGCTTCACAACGGCTTCGTGCAAGTAAATAACGAAAAGATGAGCAAGAGCCTCGGCAACTCGTTTTTCGTAAAAGACGCCCTAAAAATCGCACCGGGCGAGGCGCTGAGATTTTATCTCTTAAGCTCGCATTACAGGGCAAATTTTAATTATTCGATAGCCGATCTACTTGCGAGTAAAAAGAGGCTAGATAAAATTTACCGCCTTAAAAAGCGCGTCCGTGACGTTTTAACTCCCGCTGCGGGGCAAAATTTAGCTTCGAACGAATCTCAAAATTTAAGCTCAAACGCGGCGCCAAATTCCAAACCTAAAAATTCCACGTCCGAGCTGCCTGCTGCGGAGGCTAAATTTAGATCGGAGATGATGGAATTTTTAAGCGATGATCTCAACACCTCAGGCGCGCTTGCGGTGCTCGATAGCTTCGTAGCAGGCGCGAATGAAGCGCTCGATCGCGCGCCAAAAGACAAGGCGCTAAAAGCCCGTATCGCTGCAAATTTGGAGTTTGCGAAGCAGACGCTCGGAATTTTATATGAGGATGAGACCGAATACTTTCGCTTCGGCGTAAGCGAGCAGCAAAGGGCACAGATCGAGGAGCTGATAAAACAGCGCGCGCAGGCAAAGGCGGAAAAGGACTTCGCGAGCGCGGATGCCATCAGGGCGCGCCTTACGGATATGAAGATCGAAGTGATGGATACGCCTGGCGGCACCGTTTGGGAGGTCGCAGCGGAGTAGAACGTAAAATTTAGCGCAAAATTTTACGTTAAATTTTATGATTTTTATGATGCAAAGCGTAAATCCGAACGCTAATTCGCGCACAAATTTTAGCGCGATTTTTGTCTAAAGCATTGCAATACGGCGGCATGATTTTATTTAGCGATACGGTGCAGGAGCGATGTGTGGCGTGACGCGGCGACAGAGGCGCGAGGCGGATAGTGATTTCATTCGTCGGCGCGGCTGATGCGGCGGCGCGATATGGCGCGTTACAGCGGTGCACTACGGCTTGTCTGTGCGTAAATTTTAGTGCGATTTTATGGCAATTGGCGATGCAAAGTTGCGATGCAGCGCAGTGAAAGTAGCACTGCGGCAGCCTGTGCGTAAATTTTAACGCGACTAGGTGCAGTGGAACATGCTGTGGTGACGTGCAAATTTTGGCGCGATTTTTATAGCGATATTGTACGCGGGTGCACGCAGCGATGAAAGTCGCGATTTCATTTGTAGATACGGCTGATGTAGCGGCAAAGCCACAAGACAGGCTGCGATTTTCATTCGGCGGTGTGGCGGCGCAAAAGCGCAATGCGGCGCGGCGCTGCAAAATAGCGATATAACGCGATGCAATTACGATACGGCACTTTGTAGCGCTTTATGGCGCCTCAAAGCGTTCAGTGTTTTAAAATGGCTCGCAAAAGCGAAAGATCGCGACAAATAAAAATTCGATCGCTTTCAAGGCACTTTGCGCTTTAAAAATGGTAATATAAAAACCGCTCTGCGATGCGCAAAAGCCATTTTAAAGCGCTTTACGCTTCGAAAGCAGCAAATAAAAAAGCTAAATCTCGGCGTCGTCCGCACGATCGCCGCATGCGAGCGAGTTGATTTAGTGGGCTTGCGAAGCGCAAATTAGTCCCGCGCCGCCCCATAAATTTTGTGCTGCCTCGCGGCCGAAATTCTAAAATTTAAGGAATTTTAGAATTATAAATTTTGAAATTTCATGAATTTTGGAATTGTAAATGTTAAAATTTCAGAAATTTTGGATTTTAAATTTTAAAAATTTTATAAAAAAGGATAGTATTTGAACGGTTTTAAAACTTTACTATCGCGCTTTAAGCCCTATTTTAGGGATTACAAGCCGCAGTTTGCATTGGCGATTTTGGGTATGGTGATGACGAGCGTGGCGACTGCTGCGAGCGCGAAGCTAGTCGAGCCCGTTTTAAATAAAATTTTCGTCGAAAAAAACGAGCCGTATCTCTACACGCTTCCGATCGCGATCATCGTGGTTTTCGCGATGAAAAGCGGCGGCGCGTTTATGCAAAACTACTTCACCGCCTTCATCGGTCAAGACACGGTGCGCCGCTTCCGCGATAGGCTCGTCGCAAGCCTCGTGCGGCTGGACGTGGATTTTTTTAACCGCTTCCGCACAGGCGAGCTCATCAGCCGCACGATCAATGACATAGAGCGTATCCGCGTCGTGGTTTCGAATATGATCCCCGATTTTTTCACGCAGATCATTACGATTTTGGGGCTTTTGGGCGTCGTGATCTATCAGAGCCCAAAGCTTTCATTTTTCGCGCTCGTGGTCTTTCCGTGCGCGATATATCCGCTTTCGCGCCTTGCAAAGCGGATGAAAAAAATTTCGCGCGAATCTCAAGAGAAAACCTCCGATATCTCCTCGGCGCTCAGTCAAATTTACTCCAACATCGAAATCGTCAAGGCAAGCAACGCCGAGAGCTTTGAAGTGGAGAAATTTAACGCCGAAAACAGGAAATTTTTCGGTCTAAATTTAAAGGCGGTCGTAACGACGTGCCTGGTAAGCCCGATCATGGAGATGCTAGGCGCCGTGGGCATCGCCGTGGTGATCATCGTCGGAGGGCAGGAGGTCATCGCGGGCCAGATGAGTATCGGCAGCTTTTTCAGCTTCCTTACGGCGCTTTTTATGGTCTACACCCCGATAAAAAAGGTCTCATCGCTCTACAACAATATGCAAGACGCCATTGCAGCGAGCGAGCGAACGTTTGAGCTCATAGATTTGGAGCCTACGATCGTCGGAGGCGGCAAGCAGATGGGCGAGATAGGCTCGGTAAGCTTTTGCGACGTGTCGCTAAACTACGGCGACAATGCGGCGCTAAAAGATATAAGCTTCAGCGTCAAAAAGGGCGAAATTTTAGCGCTCGTCGGAAACAGCGGCGGCGGCAAAAGCTCGGTCGTGAACCTGCTGATGCGCTTTTACGACGCAAGCAGCGGTAAAATTTTATTCAACGGCAACGACGAGATCGGCGAGTTTAGCATCCCTAGCCTGCGCGAAAATATCGGTCTGGTAAGCCAGCGCGTCTATATTTTTAACGACACGATCGCGCAAAACGTAAGCTACGGCGCGGAATTTAACGAGCAGCGCGTCATAGAAGCGCTCAAGCTCGCCAACGCCTATGAGTTCGTAAGCTCAATGAAGGATGGAATTTACACCGTGCTTAGCGAGTTCGGCGCAAATCTTAGCGGCGGACAGCGCCAGCGTATCGCCATCGCGCGCGCGCTGTATAAAGACCCGCAAATTTTAATATTCGACGAGGCGACTTCAGCGCTGGATAACGCAAGCGAAAAGGAGATCTCAAACGTCATCGAAAAGATCAAACAAAGCAAAATCGTATTCGTCATCGCTCACCGCCTCTCCACGATCGAACGCGCCGATAATATCGCCGTGATGAAAAACGGCCACATCCTCGCTATCGGCACCGATGCGAAGCTGACGGGCGAGTGCGAGGAGTATCGCAGCCTAAAGGGGATCATGCAAAACGGCTAGAGCTTTAAAATTTTGCCCCTTTTACGCCCCGGTTTTGCTCTATGAAATTTTAAAATTTTATCTTTGAAGTAAGCCGCATAAGTTTATCCGCAAAGATTGAAATTTTACCTTTAAATTTAGCCGCGCAGATCGCTGTTTTAGCTGCAGTGCTTTTTCAATAAAGCTCGTCTCTTTGATGCGACGAGGCACGGCTGCCAGAGCTTTAACGTTTGGATTAAAATTTTATCTCAAAATTTTAGCGCTTCGTTGCGGCTCGTCTCTAAATTTAAACGCTCGCGCCGTTTTAAAACCGCTGCGGTAAAATTTTATCGCACGCTGGACTTTTCAGCGCGTTATCTGCACCTGATCTTAGGTATCTGCGGTAAAATTTTAGCTTTATTTTCCTTTATAAATTTTCGCATCTTTTTAAAATCCCTATCCGAATCGAAATTTTTCGCGTATTGCACAAGTACAAGTCCGCAGCTTTGCATATCTGCAACCATTAGATCGACTTCATATTTATTGAAATTAGGATCTCCGGGGGCGGGCGGATTGAGGAGTACTATTATAGCTTGCGTATGGTTGGTTTTTAAAATGCCGAAGGAGCGTCGATCCTCTTGTTTTTTTCCCGCATTGGCCTCTTCGATCGCTTGATATATCCCATATGCATACTCATCGATATTTTTTACGTCGTTGAAATATGATATAGATACGAGCTTACTCCAGCCAAATCCTTCCTCGCCGTTTAAAAAATAATATGCCGCCGCAAGATTTTTATACTTTCTGGTAAAAGTTTCTCCATCTATCTTAATGCTATACGGTAACTCTATCGCGCTATACGCTTCCTTTACCTTGGGATCCTCCAATATATATACCTTGCCTCGAAACGCCGCGCATCCGCCAAATATCGCCGCCAGTAAAAATGCGGTTAAAATTTTTAATCTCATACCCGCTCCTTCAAAATTTTTTCAAATATTTTGCCATAAAAACCGAGCTTTAATCAATAAAAGGCTACAATACGCCAAATTTAATTCCAAGGGAAAGTCATTGTTTGAATCTATGCGCGCGGCACGCTCGCTAAGCCCCCTATTTCTGGGGATTTTTTTTATGTTTATCGGCGACGCTCTAGTCATCGCAAGCGCGGGCATCATGCTAAAAGAATCCGGCCACAGCGAGCTTGAGATCGGAGCGATTTCGGCGTTTTTCTTTTTAGGTGCTATCTTTAGCGGCTTTTTCGTGCCTTCGATAATCGGCGCGCTCTCATACGTGCGGGCATACGCGGTCTTTACGGCGCTTTTCGGAATTGCTGCAATGCTGCACGATCTAGGCTCAAACCTCGTGTATTGGGCGATCTTGCGCTTCATTTTGGGCTTTTGTTATTACGCGCTTTTGATGATAATCGAAAGCTGGATAAACTCAAAGATCACAAACTCCATCCGCTCCCGCGTGCTCGCGATCTACGAAGCGGTTTTTTACGGCGCGTTTGCGATAGGAGTTATAATTTTGGCGCTAAATTTCGGAACGATGAAAGTTTTCGTGCTAAGCGCATTTTTCATCATCCTAGCCCTGCTGCCGGTAAATTTAATCCGCTTCAACCCTCCTAGGGTTCCCGCTCGCATGCGAGTTTCTATGCCGCAAATTTCAATAGTGCCGCCGCTTGCGTTTGCGACGGTAGTTTGCGCGGGCATTTTGATTAACGGCTTTTTTTCGATGGCGAGCGTTTTCGTGCTAAGCGCGGGGC
>CAURFS010000112.1:0-6635 GCA_963523845.1 uncultured Campylobacter sp.
GCGTAGATTGTTGCCGCGCAAGCTTAAGCCCTCTAGTACTATAAAGGTATAACCTGAAAGGTTATAAAAATTTGGAATTTCAGAATCCAACGCCCTTAATACCGTTAGGCTATTATCGTTTAAGAGACTCTCTTTTATATCCAAATAGCTTTCGTTTGAAAGTATCGCTCCGCCTATATTTGATATGTGCTCCGCGCTTATTACGCTAAGCTCGTTTTTGGAGGGAGGAATAACTCCCGCTTTGGAAGGGTCTTTGGTATCGTCCAAGCCCAGCTCATTTAGCCTTTCGCTCTTAGCCGCTCCTATTACGGCTCTATCTTTGTTGCTTAGGCTTCTAGCCTCTATCTTTAAGGCGGAGCTTGAGCTTATGGAGCCTTTTATATTATCTAGCCTATCCGCTTTTATCTTTAGAGTATTAGCCTGTATATTTCCTCTGTTTTCTACCGAGGAGGCTTTTATACCCAGATTGGAGGCTGAAATTTTAGAGCCCTTTTGGTTGGAGACGGTCTTAGAGCTGATTTGAGTCTGTCCGTTGGAGCCTAGCTTTCCTTCATTTATCAGATCTCCGTTAGCGTCTATCTTTAAAGAGCTGTCCGCCAAGATAGCCCCTTTATTATTGATGCCCGCTCCATCTTTAGTAGATATTATATTTATCTTGCCCGCATACATTCCGCCTAAAGCCGAGGAGTCTATAGATACACCTTTAGGATGCGATCCCCCTTCTTGCTCGATCTTTAGATTATCCCGCCTTAATCCGGAGTTTGTATTTTTTAAAGATACCTTACCGTCCGTCGCTACTACGTTTATCTCGTTTGCGTAAATTTTACCCTCCAGCTTTAGGCTATTAGATATTACGTTTAGATAATCTCCGTTATCGTTTAGGCCATTCGCTCCTATATTTATAGAGCCTTCCTTGCTTATGTTTAGGGATTTAAGATGCCCGTTTTCATAGGTGGGTTTAGCGGTGCTTAACGTAGTGGAGGAGGAATTTATTATGGTAGCGCCGTTTACGTTGATACCGCTAGGATTAGCGATGATGAGATCGGCTTTTTTGCCCGCTATCTCAATATTACCCTGTAAATTTGAAGGAAGAGGCGAGTTTACCTGATTGATTATGAGCTTGGCTTCGCCGCGATTTAATTTGGGATTTGGAGGTATATAGCCCGCCGTTTTACTTATGGCTCCGCCTTGAGAGTTATTAAATACCGTGCCCTCTTTAGGAGTGTTAAATTTAGAGTATTCGTTGATAGAAACTCCCTTATTGTTAGGAGAGGCTATATCTATCTGAGTAGCGGGAGCATTCGGAGTTTGAGACACCGAAGCTCTATGATTTGCCACAGCGGAGCTATCGGGTATTATCTCGCAATATGAAAAACAGGGAGCCAGCAAACCAATAAGCAAAAGAGCGGCAAGGCGCTTGCTTACTTGGGTAAAGACGCCGAAATATCCTTTTGTATCAGTAGAAGCGCCAAGTCGCCCCGAGCCATTAAAAATAGAGCTTAAACATAAAATTTGCATACTTATAACCTCCGATTGCGATGGTTTTATATCTTAAATTTCTTGAATACTTTCTTAAAAAAATAGTAAATTTCAAATATTTTATTTAAAATTTGTTTGAATTTATTTTATGGTTCGGCGTAGGCACGGAATTACTATTTCTCGGCTCTTAGCAGGGTATATCTACGCTAAAAATAGTTAGTTAAATTTAGCAAGTGTTATATCGTATTCGATTATATTAAACGCCGTAAGAAGCGCCGATAAAATTTCACTAAATTTTTAAACGATAAATTTAAAAGTCGTAGCTTAAAGAGAAATTTAAAGCGGGACTATCCGTTTTAAAATTTTCCGGTTTGCTGATAGGAAAAGCCGCCAAAAGATCATAGGTAAAAGAGCCTGAAATATTTCCTCTCAGACCTACGCCCCCGCCGCTAAGCATTTCGCCCTCTGCGAGATAATCTTTTCCCTTAGAGCTAAGCTTGCCGACATCAAAGGCCAGGTAAACGCCGTTATTTTTAAAATACTTATATTCCAAGGTATTTCTTATATAAAAGCCGCTATCTCCAAGCAGGCTCATCTGAGAGTCAAATCCTCTAACGCTATAGTATCCGCCGATATTTAGCCTATCTATAGGGCTAAGATGGGTGCTGGCTCTTCTTGCGTAAAGTTCCAGCTCGTAGCTTAAAGGGATAGCGGAGGATCTGGTTTTAAAATTTAACGCGGCGTTTATCAAATGATATCTAGAGCTTCCGCCGCCGAAGTCTTCATCGGGCACCATTAGAGCGTTAAATGCTCCCGTGGATTTTAGGTACGAAAGCATCATCTCTACCGAAGAGTTATCAAAGAATACCTTGGATTTTAGTCCCGCCTCATAGCCGCCTTCACGCTTTCTTTGGTTGCTAAGCTCATAATCTTGTATATAGTTTTTATACTTTTTTTGCCAAATTCTAAAAAACAGAGAATTTTTGGAGTTTTGATTTCTAAAATATACGTAGTTAAGATCCAAATTTCTTCTAACGCTGCTTCCGCTATAGGTATAAAGCTCATAAGTTCCGGGCACTATTTGATCGTAGGTGTATCTGTTTTGCCAAAAGGATAGAGAAAAGTATCCGAAAGGTATACTAAAGCCCGCATAGTAGTTAGCCGATCTTCCGCTTTTGCTATCGTCTCTTAAAGATTTTTTATCTCCTCTTAGAAAATTCCTACCGTAAGAAGCAAATACGCTCTCGTTTAATCCAAGCAAATTTAAGCCGTAAAGCATAGCCGTGCCTTGGTATTTGCCGCTAGATTTGGAGCCCAGATTATCTGCGCTTAATCTAAGCAATAAAGGAGAGCTTTGCTGCTTAGAGATATTGATATCGGAGTAGCCCTGCTTTGCGGAAGGGCTTAAGCTTATCTCCGCCTCGCTTCTTGAAGCGGCATTGAAATTTTCCATAGCCTGCTCCAGATCTCTTAAGTTTAAAATCTCTCCCCTCTTATCGCCGCCAAATGCGGTAAAGATGCTCCTTTGATTCTTAGCTCTAGAGCCCGGCTCAAGTGAAATTTCGCCTATGCGCCCCGGATGCAGAGCTAAAAGAAGGGTGCCAGAGGATATGTTTTGCTGAGGGATGGAAACGGAGGTAGTAATAAAGCCTGCGGATATGATTTTATTGTTATACGCTCTTGCCAGAGCTAAAATTTCATCGCTTCCCAAGCAGTCGCCGCTTTTAAATTTAAGCTCTTTTAGGGTGGAGTTTAAAATTCTTTCAAACCCCGGCGGAACTGAATGATCGGAATTCGAGGTAGGACTGATGGACTTAGCGGGAGTTTTTACTTTCGCGCGCCCCAAGTTTTCATCATTTGGTTTAGAGATAAGGACGCCCGAGCCGGCACCGTCTTTGGGATTGACGGCTGGAGTTTTTGGATCGTCTTTGTTTTTAGATTCGTAATCCGCTTCGTTAAATTTAGAATCCGCGCTATTTTTCTGCTCGTTTTGCACTTCTGCGTTAATCAGTTTGATCTCATAAATTTTAAAGCAAATTCCTGCTTTCTTGGGCTCTGCGGTTGCGCTTGAAGCGGAAGATTGCTCGCTGCGTATCGTTATAAAGGGATCCTCTACGCCTTGTCTAATTGATCTTATTCTTTGCTCTTCGGAATTTATGACGCCAGAAATATCGGCAGGGGTAGCCATAATCGCTTTAGGAGCTAAGCTTAAACCTATAAAGATAGAAGCTAGAATAAGCTTAAGCTTGACGCCGCGGGGTTGCAAAGTGGCTCCTTTAAATTTACTATCGTCGAGATAGAATAATGGTTTTTGATCAAACATCGATTGCGCCCATTTTTTACGATCGAAATATTGCCGCAAAAAAACCTTATAGCTTGAGCATGACAAAAGTGTCTATTGGCATCTATTCGCATATATTCGCTTTTTATAGGCTTTGTCTTCCGCTAGGAGCTATCAATTAAAATTGGCGATAATACACTAATTTTTTAAATTTTCGGGCAAGGCTTCTTGGATTTTAGTGCTAATTGAGATTTTATATTTTATCATACCAGCAATCTCGATCTTTTTATAGGTCCCCTCCATAAAGTCTAATTCAAAAAATGAACACTTATTCCCTCATACCATTCAAAACATCCACATATCAGATTTTACCATTCTCTATCACCAAGCCTTTTCTATAAGAAACGATGACACCTCTGAAAAACAACGAGGCTCCTAAAGAATAACAAAGCTTCCTACCATTTTTTTATTCTCCCGTTATAATAGGAGCGGTAATCTTTAAATTTACCACAAAATCTATCGCGAAGGAGCAGATATGCATTACTAAAATCTTAAAAGCGAAACGCGATAAAAAAAGAGTAGATAGTGCGCTTAAATGACTTTATCGGGGTCTGTTTTAAAGCCGGATCGTCTTTAATCTTAGAAAAAACCTTCATAACTGCTTATCCTTTAAAATTTCATATATTTTCATAGGAGAGATTATAAAAGTTTTCAAAGAGTTTAGAATTAATATACATTTTTAATATATAGTAGTTTCTCTTAAACCTACTGCATAGTCTAGCGTTTTTAAGATTTGAAATTTTTTTGAAAAAATTTGAAAAAGCCGCAAAACAGGGCTTTTAAAAAAATCAAAAAACTAAAAATAGGGGGAAAATTTGATAGATGGTGTCCCCGACAGGATTCGAACCTGTGGCCTCAAAATTAGGAATTTTGCGCTCTATCCTACTGAGCTACGAGGACAAAATCGGCAATTTAATCGCCGATAATATTCATAACATCGTCTAGTTTTTTGTGAAGATCTTTGTCGTTGATGGGCTTTGTCATAAAGTCATAAGCACCCTTATTTAAAGCCTCTCGTTTAGCGGTCTCGTCCGTCGTAAGGACAATGACGGGGATATGAGCTATACTTTCTCTAGCGTGAAGATTATCTAAAAATTCCAGCCCATTCATCACAGGCATTACGATGTCTAATAAAATCAAATCAACGGGCTGAACTTCGAGTACGGCAAGGGCGTCCAAGCCGTTTTTGGCTTGGAGTATGGTTTGGAATTTGCCGTATTTTTTTAGCATAACTTCAAGTAGCTTTAAATTTATAGCGTCGTCATCAACCGTTAAAACTTTCAAATCTCTCATTTAAGACCTCATCCTTATATATATTTTTGTGCGAGTTTCTCAAGACCCGACTTGGTGATATTGTAACTAGCGACTTCGCTAAATAGTGGATTTTCATCGTTGTCGTTAGAAAACAGAACTAGCTTGGTCGCAGACGCTTTTCGGCGCAAGCTCTCTAACGCCGCTAAGTCTAGCCCTGCTAGTTTTTTATCAACCAAAACAAGCTTATAGTTGCCCGTAGCCGCCATAGAAATAAGCTGGTCGAAATTGCCCGCAATTTCTACGTCTTTATACTGGTGTTTTAATATGCTGGCAAAAATTTTACTTTCCATAATGTTTGCCTTGCATATAAGTATATCTTTTGTCGGCACACGCGCACCCTTAGCTTTCACTACATCATCGGAAACTATGCTTTTTTTAGGAACTAGCTTCATTATCGTCTTTGGCACTTTGACAGTTTTAATGACCGTCTTAGGCACTTGGCGTTTGACAAGCTTTTTAACCAGCTTCTTTGTAGTTCCACCGGCTGGCGCTGCATCAGATCGTTTATCACCGATAAAATTATCTAGCATTTGGGCTAAGATATCCTTTTTGATCGGCTTGGTGCAGTATTCGTCAAGCCCTGCTGCCATAAATTTCTCTCTATCGCCCTTTAGCGCATTGGCAGTAACAGCCACGATCGGGATGTGGCGGAGATTATTCTCGTGCTCGTATTGCTTGATCTGCTTTGTAGATTCTATACCATCCATAACAGGCATCGAAATATCCATAAATATGAGATCATAGTCGTTATTGGCTTTTCTGGCTTCCAGCGCCAAAAGTCCGTTTTCGACTATCGTCAAATTCATATTAAAGCTATTTAACGTATGCTTCATAAGCTTTTGATTGATCTCATTATCCTCCGCAATAAGGATTTTGGCGTTATATTTTCTATTGACCAAAGGTACATTTTCATCGGCAGGATTTCGCTCTACCGGCACTTCAACCTCTTCTTCGACTTCGACATCCTCTTCGACCATAATGGTTTCTTCCTGTTGCTCGTCTTCGTACACGGTAACGGGCACCTCGACCATCTCCTCTTCCTCAGGCTGCGGGATAACTACCGGTTCGACTTTTACGCTAATAGGCTCGATCTCAGGCTCTTCGACATGTTCGTTTTGAGTAGCAGGCTCCACCTTCGGAATATCTACAGGCTCTGGCTCAATATTCGGCTCTTCGGCAGGAATATTTTGAGCCGCTGGTTCTACTACTGGCGTTATCGATTCAAACTCGATATTTGAAGGCTCCTGTTTAACCTCTTCAAGTTTTGGCTTGATAGGTTTTAGTTCAGGCTCAATTGTTATCGGCTCTGGCTCAACAGCGATAGGTTCTGGCTCAATTATCTTTTCAGCTCTACTTTCAGGTTCTGAAAGTTTAACATTTGAAATTTCATCTTCATGAGCAGAAACACTTGAAGTATCAGGCTTCGAAGCTTTAGCGATAGGAATTTCAGACTCGGTTTTAACGGCTACAGGAATTTCTTCTTCTACGCTTGGAATTTCAA
>CAURFS010000113.1:0-6619 GCA_963523845.1 uncultured Campylobacter sp.
ATCGGCTTTGATAGGCTGATGATGCTGGTTACCGGCTCAAGCAGTATCCGCGAGGTTATCGCGTTTCCGAAAACGCAGCGCGCGCAGTGTCCGCTCACCAAAGCCCCTAGCGTCGTTACAGACGAGCAGCTTCGCGAGCTAGGTCTTAGGCTTCATAAGAAGGAACAAAAATGAAAAGCCTTTTTCTAATCATCGGCGCTCCTGGCAGCGGCAAAACGACTGATGCGAGCATGATCGCCCAGATGAATCAAAGCATCGAGCACTACTCCACGGGCGATCTGCTGCGCGCCGAGGTAGCAAGCGGCAGCGCTTTAGGCAGGCAGATAGACGGCTTCATTTCTAAAGGCAATCTCGTGCCGCTTGATATCGTCGTAAATGCTATCGTTAGCGCGATTAAAAGCTCGCCTAAAGATTTCATCATCATCGACGGCTATCCAAGGAGCGTCGAGCAGATGAATAAGCTAGACGAGGTGCTGCGAGGCGACGATGATGTAAATCTTAGCGCAGTCATCGAAGTGTGCGTCAGCGAGGAGGTCGCCAAGGAGCGTGTTTTAGGACGCGCTCGCGGAGCGGACGATAACGAGGAAGTCTTTAAAAACCGCATGGCGGTATTTTCAGAGCCGATCGAGGATATCCGTAAATTTTACGGCGACGCGGGCGTATTTTACAGCGTAAACGGCGAGCGCACGGTCGAGGAGATCGTAGCGGACATAAACGCTATAATCGCCGCGCAGATCGAAAAACTGGGCTAGCGCGCTTGGATGGCGGCTTAAATTTAGACGCGCTTTTCGGTACGAGCGTGCCTTTAAATTTATAGCTTGCCGTCGCGCTAGATAGCCAAATTTTAAGCGTAAATTTAAAAGCTCGCGCCGCAAATTTAATGCGAGCGTTAAATATGAGCGGCTTTTAAATTTAATGAAATTTCAGATCTGTTTGCGGATACAGAGATTAAAATTTAAGGATAGATATGGTTAGAAAATTTTTACTTAGCATGGCTTTGTGTGCGGCTGCATTCGGCGCGGGCGGGTTTGTGCCAAGCGGCTCCGCGGCGCAAACTCAGCCGTTAAGCGTCAAAGAAGCGCTTAAATTAAGAGATGATTCTTTTGTCGTAATAGACGGCAAGATAAAATCTCAACTCAGACACGAACATTATAGATTTGTGGATCAAAACGGCGATAGCATCGAGGTTGAGATCGATGATGACATTTGGCGCGGCGTGAGCGTAGATGAAAATACGCTCGTGCGAATTAGCGGCGAGATCGACAAAGATTTTACAAAAACTACGATAGACGTGAAAAATATCAAAATTTTAAATTCTAAATAAAGGAAAACTATGGATCTTTCAAAGATAAAAGTGGGCTCAAACCCCGATAAAATCAACGCAGTGATCGAGATCCCTTACGGCTCGAACATCAAATACGAGATCGACAAGGCAAGCGGTGCGCTCTGCGTAGATCGCGTGCTCTACGGCGCGATGTTTTATCCCGCAAATTACGGCTTCGTGCCCAATACCTTGGCCGACGACGGCGATCCCGCGGATGTTTTGGTGCTAAACGAATACCCGCTTGCCGCCGGCAGCGTGATCCCGTGCCGCCTAATCGGCGTTTTGATGATGGAGGACGAAAGCGGAATGGACGAGAAACTGCTTGCCGTGCCGGTTAGCAAGATCGATCCACGATATGACGGCATCAAAGGGGTCTCCGATCTGCCTAAAGTGACGCTGGATAAGATCAAAAATTTCTTCGAAACCTACAAGCTTTTAGAGCCGAATAAATGGGTCAAAGTGAAGGATTTCGCAAGCGCCGCGGAAGCGGAGAAAATTCTAGACAAAGCGATCAAGGCTTATAAATAATCCCATTTTTGCGCACTCGGCGCTAAAATTTAATCAAAATTTGACCGATCCGTTCGGTCAAATTTATCGTTAAATTTTAATTCTACAAATTTTCAAAATCCTATAATATTTTAAATTCCGCGCAAATTTTACCTGAAGCCTGTGCTTGGTTTTTTCGCTTGTTTTTCATCACTCGTTTTTCGGCGGCTAAGTAGTCTGGATTATTTAAATAAAATTTTTTAAAACTACACTGCGCGAAATAGTGCTACGGGGATCGGAGCTTTATACGTTAACAACGGAGAAATTCCACGAGCTAAAGGCTTCATATAGACCGCAGTTAAAATTAAAAATTCGCTATCTTGATTTTGAAAGAGATCGCGGGCGTCATTACAAAATTACAAAGCTGATGTCATCACGGACAGGAGCCTTTGGTCTGCCGCGTCACATAAAATTTGAATTTACACGCTACATAAAATTCGGAAATCTAAATGATGCCAAATGATTTACTATCGCCATCTTTTTAAATTTAGTAATAAATCTATAAATTTTGATTCCAAAGGCTTTTGTTTTAATAAGACGTCAAACACTTGATTAAATTTCAAAACTGAAACTCCCATGTGAGTTTATAGTTCCTACCCGGCGAGTAAAAGCGGTTGATGCCAAGCCCTGTTTCTTGATCTATCAGATTGCTAGTTCCAAAAGGCCTTATTGATCTGGCGCTTTCCCAAGTGATATATTTGCGATCGGTTATATTATACGCGCCTGCACGAAGAGTTAGATATTTGATCGGCTTTACATATGTTACGAAGTCTATCGTGGTATATCCGCCGCTTCTCCATTCCACTTCGCTATTGCTTACAGATTTGCCGTTTACGATTTTGCCGCTTCGCGCTTGCTCATACCAATACATATTATAGGTGTCGTCTCCTTTTTTTGCAGCTACTGCAGTTACAAATAGATCTGCGCCGAATTTATCGCCTGGGCTTTGGTAGCTTACGCTATAAACCGCCGTTCTAGGCTGGATCGCATTCATCGGAGTATCTATTTTGCCGTTACCTATGTCCATTCTACCCTTTTGGATACTTAGCTTATATCCAATGCTAAAACCCTGCAATGGCTGCCAAATTTGATCCAAAGCCAGTCTCGAGTCTATCTCTATTCCTCTTACTCTTGCTTTTGGACGATTTACGTTTTGATACACGGAGGTAGGCAGCCTGCTTCCGCCGTTTCCGTAAGGAAGCTGGAATTCCCCCTTATATTGTAAATCTATAAAATTCCTATAATCCGTTTGGAATAAATTCAATGTAACGAAGCTTGGCGAATTATGAAGCGTAAAGGCAATCTCTTTAGTCTTTGCCGTTTCTTTTTTCAAATCCAAATTCGGATATATCGAAAAATCGGGGTGCTGAAACGTGAAGTAAATTTCATCCGAAGTAGGCGCTCTAAATCCGTTTGCGTATTTAAGCTGAATTCTAAAAAAATCGAGCGGATCGATATTCGTAGATAAAGAATATGAGTTTGCCGAATACTTTCTCTTTTGCGAAGCCAAATACACGGCGTTGGCTTCGGCGTTAGCATCTCTATGAGCTTTTATCTCGTCGTTAGACGGAGTGCCCGGAAGCGGCGTGTATGGAACGAACATCCCGATAAACAGATCGGTCGGAATTTTAGGCGTAACGCCCGGAGTATATGAGGGATTGTGTTTAACCTTATCATACCTATATTTAAGATGAAAGGCTAAAACATCGTTTATACGAAAGTCATCTCCCACATAAAGCGCTCCGGTTTTGGTCTCAACCGGAATAAGGAAGCTAAAAGGATCATCTTCGTGACCGCAAAGCGATACGTAGTCGTTTCCGTTGTATAATTTACACTTATCGGCATACCAAGTGCCTAGTATAGGAAAAGACGGATTGGTATTTGATATGCCGAAAAAGGTATTCGCCCACCATTGTTTATTAATGGGACCGTATCCTTGTCTATTTACCATTCGCTTATCGCTTTTGCTATAAAGACCCCCGTAGCTTAGGGTATGCTCGGTGCTTTTTATATTAAAATCCTTGGTAAGATCTAGATTGAATTGCTTCGTATCGGTGATTAGATCCCTATCTTTCCAGTTATTATCCACAAATCCGTGTTGAGTAGGCAGCAAAAGGTAATCGCCGTTGCTGTCTTTCGGGTTTATTACCGCATAATTTCCTTTGCCGTTAGGCGTAGGGGTAGGGGTAAGATCGTAGTGTTGATAACTCCACGTATTCATATCGAATAGATCGATACCTTTGGAGCAGTCGTAGTTATCGCAATTTACCAAAACATCCGAGACGCTGCCTCTCATAGTGTTTTCTTGCCCGTCGTAAATATCGGTATCCAGCTCCTCTCCGCGGCTATCCGTTGCTATCGGCATAAAGCCCCATTTTAGCCCTTGCTTCAGCTCGCCTCCGTATTTATCTACTAACTTTCCGTTTTCTAAATGAAGCCCCGCGGGATTTGAAATCCCCGCGCAGTTATCGCCCTCGCAATACTCATCCGTTCTCGATTTTAGTTTGATATGCTGCTTGTTGTAGCTAAATTTCAAGCTATCCCACAAAGGCGTTTCGTCGAAATTTTCGTAAGTGAACGAATAGTTTTTTCTTTCGCTTCTATCGTTGGTATGTCGTATGTCATTAGTTAGAGCACCCCAAGGAGTTTGCGTATTGTAAAGAGCAAATTGATTCGACCAGTCTATTCCCTCTGATTTTATATTAGACTTATCGTATCCTAAGCTAAATCTATCGGTATCGGTAGGTTGAAAGCCAAATTTTACCAATGTGCTTTTTTTGTAAATTCTATAAGGATCAGGTTTTTCTCTAACTTTTCTTATAACAGTAGGATCATATTTTTTATATCCCCAGTTTTTTAGTTCATGTCCTTCTCTATCAGTATGAATAGCCAAAAGATCAAACCACTTAAACCGAACTGCAGCTGTGTGGCTTTGCCAGTTTTGTCTATCCGCACTTTGATACCCGCGCTTAAATCCGTAATACCAATCTTTCTCGGTTAAATAATCTCTCGCATCCTTTGTCTCAAACGCTACTGAGCCACCTAGCGCGCCCGAGCCTCTTTTTACCGAATCTGCACCTTTAGTGATATCTACCTGTCTTACGTTTTCAACCTCAACGCCGTTTCTAGTGTTATTAAAGTTTCCATATCCTTCAAATAGATCTTTAAAACCTTGCGAGCTTAACGTTTCTGCTTGGCGAAGTCCATCAATACTTATATCTACGCGGTTTTCATCTACTCCGCGGATCGAGTAGCCACTAGCACCGAATCTTCCACTTTCGACAACTGAAACGCCGGTTTCGTGACGAACCATATCTCTACTATCGCCAACTTGCTCTTTGGCGAGTTGCTTGGCGCTCTTTTTAGTTTCGCCGACTTTTTTGGTAAGCGGGTCGCTTTCTACGTTTCCCGTAACATTGATCTGCCCTAAATTTTGGGAGCCACCTTCGCTATCATCCTGTGCAGCTAAAGTGGCCGCGCATAAACAAAGCGCTCCCGCCGCTGCAATGGAAAACCTAAATAAGCTCATTTTGATCCTTTTATAATACTATTTCTCATAGGCGTTATTAAAAAGAGCAGTATATTAGTGAAAAATTCTTTAAATTTAAATTAAAAAGAATTTATTTATCATTTATAGTTATAAAATTTAATTAAATTTAAAGAATTCCTGGGCTTACGCCTTTATCTCTTAAATTTACATTTTTTAAAATTACAAATTTTTACTTTAAATTTAAAAGTATTTTTATTAAATGCATGCGATGAGACAGCGAGTAAATTTTAAAATTTTATCATAAGCAAGCAGAATTTTATCTACGCGCAGTATATAGCTAGCATCATGGCAGATTAGTATTTCTAGGAAGCTGCGCCTAAGAGAATTTATAAAATTTAGAATTTTAAAATTCTAAAAATTTGATAGCTCGCTGATTGCGTAGCCTTGTTCGCGCGAAAGCATGCAAGCTTCACGGATTAAGGCGCGCTCGGTGCGATGTCGTGCTTATCATCGATGAGTTCCGCTTCGTTTAATTGCTTGTATTCGTCGCAGCCGATCTGCTCTGCTAAATCGCATGCTTTCCCGTAAAATTCTTTTGCTAAGGATCTATCTTGTTTAATGCGTCATCCATTTTTGTATAAATCCCCGAGATAACTACACGAGTCCGCATCCCCGCTCTCGCAAGTATTTTTAAGCAAATTTAGCCCGCTTTGATATAGGCTTTCTGCTTTTTGGTAATTATTTGCTTTGTATAAGTCTCCCAGAATCAAGCACACCGCCGCCCTGCCGCCATCACAAGCCTTCTGGTATAAATCCGCAGCCTTTTTGAAATCCTTCTCTACGCCCCTGCCGTCTATATATAGATCCGCTAGGCGCTGGCACTCATATAAGTCGCCTTCATCGCATTTCTTTTGATTTATTTGAGCTTTCTTTTGGTACAAAACAGCCGCTTTTTTATATAGAATCTCCGCCTTTTGCAAGTCCTGTCTGACCTTGTCGCTGTTTTTATATAAATATGCAAGGTTATTGCACATATCTGCATCACCGTTATCACAAATCATTTGACGCAAAACCATAGCCTTGCGTTTGTCTCTTGGGACGCCGATACCGGATTCGTATGAAATTGCAAGCAAATTGCACGAAAACATATTGCCGCCGTCGCAAGCTTTTTGATGCAGGCTCGCCGCCTTTTGATAATCTTGTCTAACACCATAGCCTTCGAAGTATAGTCCTGCAAGCTCATAGCAGCCGGTCATATC
>CAURFS010000114.1:0-6581 GCA_963523845.1 uncultured Campylobacter sp.
ATTTACAACCTTCGATAGTATCACGCTAACCCGCTACATCGCAAAATCGCAAGCTCCGCTCGATAAGATCCGCACAAATCCGAAGCTCCGCCCAAGCGACGTGTATGTGATGAAGGGAACCCTCAAGGCCAATCAAATGGATGAGGGGCTCAAATACATCGTCACGAACGTCGAGCAGGGCAAATTTTCGCCGATAATCCCTACGCGCAACGGCTACGAGATGTTTTACGTAAACGACAAAAAGGGGCTTCGCACGCTTGATTTCGACAGCGTGCAAGATAGGGCGATCGAGGGCTACGTAACCTCCGAGCGCAAAAAAGCGGTCGCCGAGTTTAACGACAGGCTCCGCTCAAACGCCAATATCCGCATCATCGAGCGCCCGCAAGCCCAGCCTCAAAGCGGCAAAGACAAGGGCAAAGTGAAGGTTCAAAAGAGAAACTAAATTTTAAATTTATCCGCTTATCCGCCGCGCGGCGCACTAAATTTGTCCCTGTGCGCTATGCAATTAAATTTAAAAGCATTTCATGATAGCAATCGACGATTTACCGAACTTAATAGCGATCCTAGAAGCGGCGGCATAAGTGCACGGGACTTTGGCGCGAGCAAATTTTGCTCCCACATCGATGCCGCCTCAAAACTCGTCGCCGTTTGGAGCGATGAAAACAGCGGCGAGGAGCTAAATTTTGAAATTTATACGAATCTGTATCATCATATTGACACAAATTATACTTCTTTGTTTTCAATACAACATATTTTAACTCAACAACAATTTTTCTAATAATTTTCGTCTGTAAAAATATAATCTAAACGCACAAAACGCCCATTTGCATCGCTTATATAGTACAAAATAATACATCCAAATTAAGTCGTGCCTAAACCTCAATGCCGACTTCCTTAAATTTATCCACAAAAAAGGCGATTTTCTCAAAAATATTTTGCTTCATGCTTAGATACTTCGGATTTAGCGGACTCATTTTAGGTAAAATTTCGTTTAAATCAGTTCCGCTTTCGCTAGCATATCCGCGTTTTAACGACGCGCTAATATACCTTTTTGCAGCATTTTCATTTAAATTTAACGATTCGATCAACTCTTTTGCTTCGTGCAACATCTCGCCTTTTGCAAATTTAAAAAACGCCTCCACGACGCCGGCTCTATCTTTTAGCGCATCCAAATCGGTCCCGTTTATAAAATCTACTATCAGCCCCTCTTTTGAGCGATTTTCTAGGCTAGCGCGGATGATCCTGCGGATCTCTTCGGTAAGTGCGATCTTATCTTTGATCTTTTTATTGTACTCGAATATTAACCCTAAAATGTAGTCTAAATTTATCTCCTGCGACCTTAATAAGTCAATCTCAAAGACTACGTCGTCCCAGTCTATCTTTTGCACCTCTTTTTGTTCGCCGGCTCTTTCTTTTCTTAGCCAGTCTCTTATATCGTTGTAGATAGAGCGGTAGTCTTGAAGCGCTCTCACGCTAGGCACTTTGATACCTTGCATTGCCTGCAAGTCCTCTTCACTTAGATAAAATTTTTCTTTCAATTCACGCACTGCATTCTCGTCATCTAAATTTATCTCCTGTAAAGCCTGCAATGCTGCAAATTCATCATAGTTTTGCAGAGCATTTTCTACGCGAAGATACTCGCCAAAAAGCTTAACAAAATCCTTTTTATCCTTTTGCGTTTCTATTGCGCTAGGATCTGAGAAGCGTGTCTCAAGCTCGCTCGCAACTTCTAGGAATCCTCGTCTAGCCTCGCCGGTAGCGGCATCGGTAAAGCCATGCATATATTCCTTATAGCTTTTTTCCAAAATTACGTTTTTGGTACTATTTTTACCAAAAAGCGTGATGGCATCGATCGTAGCTTGCTGTAAGTCTCTAAAAGTCACGATATTACCGAATGTCTTAGTGGTATCTAAGATTCTATTCGTCCTAGAAAACGCCTGTATCAAACCGTGATAACGTAAATTTTTATCTATAAATAGCGTGTTTAGCGTAGGTGCGTCAAACCCTGTTAAAAACATGCCCACGACTACAAGCAGGTCGATCTCCTGCTTTTTCATGCGTTCACTCAAGTCACGGTAATAGTCCTGAAACGACCTACCCTCGATGCTAAAATTCGTCCTAAAATAGGCGTTATAATCTTTTATAGCCACATTTAAAAATTCTTTTGAGCTCATATCCATCGTCTCTGGCTCAAAATCTTCGTCCGCTATCTCGCCGACTACGCCTTGCTCCTCGTTTTGCGAAAATGAAAAAATCGTCGCTACTTTTAGCGGTTGCTCTTTATCTTTTTGTAAATTTTTAAACGCCTCGTAATAAAGCTTTGCCGCCTCGATAGAGCTTACTGCAAACATAGCGTTAAAG
The DNA here is from genome assembly GCA_963523845.1 of uncultured Campylobacter sp. Lineage (GTDB taxonomy): Bacteria > Campylobacterota > Campylobacteria > Campylobacterales > Campylobacteraceae > Campylobacter_B. The sequence continues at coordinate 2,362 of CAURFS010000114.1, forward strand.
CCTTTGCCACTTGCGTTTAAGCGGTGTGTTTTTTGTTTGAAACGGTCTAGGATATACTGCGAAATCTCTTTTATACGCTCAGGGTGCAAAAATGCCTCTTTACTCTCCGCAGCGCTCAGTTTTAGCTCATCTTTTTCGGTCTCAAATTCTCTAAATTTAGGCCTTACGTCGTTATAATCAACCTTAAATTTAAGCACTTTTTCGTCTCGCACGGCATCGGTTAATATATACGAGTGAAGCTCGCTTCCAAATACGCTTTGCGTCGTCTCCGCTCCTAGCGCATTTTGCGGAAATATCGGCGTACCGGTAAAACCGAACTGGAAAAATCGCTTAAATTTTTTCTTTAAATTTTTCTGTGCCTCGCCAAACTGCGAGCGATGGCACTCGTCAAATATAAAAACGACCTCCTTTTGATATACCGCCAGCTCGCTTTCGCTTTTCATCAGATTATTTAGCTTTTGTATGGTCGTTACGATTATTTTACCGTCCTCTTTTTCCGTATTTCGTTTTAGTTCGGCGCAGCTTACGGAGCCGTTTACGCTATCTTTTTGAAATTTTTGATACTCCTTCATCGTCTGATAGTCTAGATCCTTGCGATCTACTACGAAAAAGACCTTATCTATAAAATCAAGCCCAGTAGCGAGCCTCGCTGCCTTAAAGCTAGTTAGCGTTTTGCCTGATCCTGTCGTATGCCAGATATAGCCGCCGCCCTCCGGCTTTGCATAGCATTTACCAAGATGCGAGCTATTTATCTTCCACAGTATACGCTCGGTCGCTGCGATCTGATATGGGCGCATGATTAGCAGCGTATCGCTAGCGTCAAATACGCAGTATTTTGTCAGTATGCTTAAAAGCGTATTTTTTGCTAGAAAAGTCGCAGTAAAGTCCTTTATGTCCTTGATAGGATAATTTTTAGAATCTGCCCAGTTGATAGTAAAATCGAAGCTAGTTTTATCGCGCTTTGTAGTATTTGCAAAGTAGCGCGTATCCGTGCCGTTTGAAATAACAAAAATTTGCAGGTATTTAAAGAGTGAATTTGACGCGTTAAAGCTCTCTTTGGCATAGCGGTGGATTTGATTGAACGCTTCTCTTATCGCCACGCCGCGCTTTTTTAGTTCGATTTGCACGAGCGGCAAGCCATTAATCAAAATCGTAACGTCGTATCTATTTGTGTGCGCGCCCGTCTGCTCGAATTGATTAACGACTTGCACGCTATTTCGTGCGATATTTTTCTTATCGAGAAGGTAGATATTTTGTATATGTCCGTCATCAAAAACAAAATCATAAATGTGATTATCTTGGATTTTGCGAGTTTTTTCATTTACGCCGTCGTTTGGCGCATCCAGATATTCGCTAAGCAGCTTAGCCCACTCAGAAGGCGTAAATTTAACCTCGTTTAGGCTTTCTAGTCGCTGTTTTAAATTTTCCAGTAGCTTTTCCGGCGAGTTTATGTCTTTTGCGTATTCGTAGCCTTGCGCGACTAGATCGCTTATCAGCTCGCGCTCCATATCCGCTTCGCTTTGGTAGGTCGAGGGCTGGATGATTTTTTCATATTCGTCCAGGACTATAAAATTTTTACTCTCGGCTATCGGCTTGATTTCGGTCATTTTGTTTCCTTTTTAGGCTGATTTTTCTTTAAAATTTAAGAGCAAATCCCTGTAATACTCATATTGCTTACGTCTTAGCTCTATCTCTCGCGGCAGACCGTCGCTTATGGAGTTCACGAGCGTGTCGAATTTATCAAGGACTTCGACGATTTTGCGCTGGGTTGATAATGGAGGAACGGGGATTTTGTATTCCAAAATAGCATTCTTATTTCCTCGTGGCATCTTTGCGCCTTTTGCATGTTTCATATTGTAATCAAAAAATTTATCGTCAGCCAAAATTTGATACAAATATCTAGAATTGACGTTTTCGTCGTTTAAACGTAAAACCAAAACGTCGCCGCTTGCTCCACCGGTGCAATCAGCTTGCCAAATTTTCTTTAAATAAGGGCGAATATTGCCTATCAAAACATCACCGTTTTCAAATTTAGTCCAACTGCCGCTATTTGGAACGCATTTTGACGATATTTTGCCCGCCTTATCTTGAAGCAAATTTTCCACGCCGACGTAATTTAACTCATTTAAAGAGTCAAATTTGATTCTATCGCTAGGATATATTGCAATTTCCCCAAGCATTTTTAGCTCACACCCCCCCCGTTTTTATTGAGCTCGTCAAAGCTTAGAAGGAAGTCGCGATAAAATTCGTATTGCTTTTTCCTAGCTGTAAGCTCTGCTGTAAGCTCTGCTGTAAGCTCTGCTGTAAGCAGCGTGAAACAGTCCAAAATACGGACTATTTCACGCTGTACTTCCAGAGGAGGTACGGGGAGTTTGATTTTAGCTAACTTTGATGGCGAAAGGTGCGTTACCGTAGTTCCACTCACGCATTTCATTTTTTCTTTTTCAAATTTTTTAGAATTTAAGTAATAAACCAAAAAACCAGGATTTTGATTATGAGATAAAATCAACGCATCTCCGCCTATATAAACAGGCGTTTGCGTCATTAAAGCAGACACTTTACCTATCTGAGCTTCCTTTGTAGTACTAGAAATAGGCAATATCAAATCTCCAAAAATTGCAACGCTAGCTTTTTGAGCGCGCTCTTTTGAGGTATAAGACGCTATTTTATTTACATAATCGCCGTAAGTAGTATATAGCTCGCCATATAAAATCATAGGAATATCCCCCAAATCTTTATCACTTTTTGATAAAGATTTACCGCGACTAAATTTACATATCTCCCCAAGCTCCCTAAACTCAACCCCATTCGGACAAAGCCTTTTTATCAAATCAAAAATCTTACTCATTTTTTGCCTTTTAAAATTTTGCTCGGCTTCGCGAGTGAAATTTCGGAGCCATCGCTTGCCGTGTAAATAATAGCTTTCATATTTCACCGTCCAAATTTATCTGCGCAACGATTTGGTCGATTTGCTCGCGTAAATTTGAGATTTTAGCCACGGTCTGCTTTATCTGTAAATTTAACTCATTTATGTCGATAATCTCGCGCGTATCCTTTGCCTCGACGTAAGAGCTCACGGCTAGATTATAGTCGTTGTTGGCTATTTTTTCATTATCTACGAGCGCACAGACGTGAGCTACGTCCTCTTTTTTATCAAACAGATCTATTATTTTTAAGATGTGCTCGTTAGTTAGGACGTTGTTGTTCGTCCTTTTTTCAAAAAACTCGCTAGCATCGATAAACTGCGTTTTAGTCTGGGTTTTATGCTTTGAAAGAACAAGGATATTTACAGCTATCGATGTGCCGTAAAAAAGATTTGGCGCGAGCGCAATGACGGTCTCGACGAAATTTTCTTTTACTAGGTATTCGCGGATCTTTTTTTCCGCACCGCCTCTATAAAAAATGCCCGGAAAACTAACTATCGCGGCTCTGCCTTTTGCCGAAAGATAACTAAGCGCGTGCAAGATAAAGGCGAAATCCGCCTTGCTTTTAGGAGCTAGCACGCCGGCAGGAGCAAATCTAGGATCGTTTATGAGCGTTGGATCGTCGCTACCGATCCAGTTGACAGAGTAAGGAGGATTTGAAACGATAGCATCAAAAGGCCTGTCGTCCTGAAGCTTTGGATCTAGTAGCGTATCGCCAAGCTCTATGTGAAATTTAGAGTAATTAACGTTGTGTAAAAACATATTCATACGCGCTAGGTTGTATGTCGTGTGATTTATCTCCTGGCCAAAAAATCCATCCTCGACCTCATGTTTGTCGAAACGCTTTTTAGCCTGCAAAAGTAGCGAACCCGATCCGCACGCTGGATCGTAAATTTTATTTACGCGTTCTTGTCCGTGCATGGCAAGTGCGGCGATGAGCTTTGAGACATTTTGCGGAGTAAAAAACTCGCCGCCGGATTTACCTGCATTTGCGGCATAGTTCGAGATAAGAAACTCGTATGCGTCGCCAAAAAGATCGATATGGTTGTCCTTAAAATCGCCAAAATCAAGCTCGGACACACCTTTTAAAACCGCTGCGAGTCGCCTATTTTTCTCCGCAACACTGTTTCCTAAGCGGTTGCTGGTAGTATCAAAATCGGCAAAAAGCCCTTTTATGTCCTGCTCTGACTCATACCCGGCTGCCGAGCCTTCGATACTTTTAAAAATTTGATCTAAATCTGTGTTTAAATTTGCGTTGCTATCGGCATTTTTCACTACGTTTTTAAACAACTGACT
>CAURFS010000115.1:0-6577 GCA_963523845.1 uncultured Campylobacter sp.
AAAATTTCGCTGCAAAAGCAGTCTTTTATACTCACGAACGCGATTGCGGGCTTAAGCTTCAGACCTGAAAAAAACATATCGTAAAATCCTTTCCCATGTCCTATTCTAGCCATTGCGCCATCCACTCCGATAGCTGGAACCACGGCTAGATCGACCTTTTTAAAATACCCGTTTTGCGGGAGCGTCTGCCGCAATCCAAAGCGTGAAATTTTAAAAGGCTGGCGCAATCTTACCATTTTTAAGCTAATATCCACCATAAACGGAACGTAAAATTCGCAGCTTTTTGATAGCTTTTTTCTTAAAATCAAAACGTTCGGCTCGTAACTCATCGGTAAAAATATCAAAATTTTGCGCGCTTTTAAAAATTTTATCAGCCGCTCCAGCCGCCATAAAAGTGCGTAATGCTCGCATCTAGCCGCGCGCGCGGCGTGAGATTTTAGACGCGATTTGCAAATTGCTCTAAATTCATTCTTTTGCATAGCTTAAGCCTTTTATAAAATTTTAACGCTTATTTTAGCTAGTTTTTGTATAATCTTGCGATTAAATTTTAAGGTTTATTATGAAATTTCGTTTTTTTCTAGCGCTTTTTACGGCTTTTTTCTTTCTTGCGGGTTGCGGCGATGATGAGGATAAAAAATCAAGCGATACCCCGACCGAGGCCAACGCCACGCAGCCGCAGTCCGAAACCGAAGCCGTAATCCAGGTCGATTATACCGCTCCTTTTACACTTCAGCTAAGTAACGGAAAAATTTTAAATATGCAAAAGACAAAGCAAGGCTTTCGTATCGATAATAACTCCACCGTGACGCTATTTGCATTTTTTACGCCGTGGTGCGACGCCTGCGCCGTGCAGGTAAGCGCACTAAATGCCGCCAAACAAGCCTACTCTGGCAAGCTTGATATCATCGGCGTGATGATCGGTGATGCAAATTTAGACGATGCAAAAATCTATGCAAGCGCGCACGAGGTAAACTACGCGATCGCTTACGGCGAAGGAACGGACTTTTTTACAAAGGCGCTAGGTGGCATAAACGAAGTGCCGTATATGGCGATATACGACGAAAAGGGCGAGTTTAGCGCGCAATATTTCGGGCTGATGCCGGAAGAAATTTTAATGACCGAATTGGAGAAAATTTTCTGATGTTCGAATTTTTTAAAAAAGGGCTTAGCAAGACCATAGACGCGATGCGAGGCGCGAAAAGCGAAGATAAAATTTCAAAAGAAATCCTAGAAGAGATGCTGCTTGAAGCCGACGTAGGCTACGAGCTCGTGGAAGAAATTTTAGAAAAACTTCCCGCAAAAAAGCTAGTCGCAAAAGATGATCTCAAGGGCGTTTTGAAGAACTATTTCGATTACGAGATCGCTAAACCCGTGGATGAGAAGCCGTTCGTAGAGCTCATCATCGGCGTAAACGGCGCGGGCAAAACTACGACAACCGCAAAGCTTGCAAATTTATATAAAAACAGCGGCCAGAGCGTGATTTTAGGCGCATGCGACACCTTTCGCGCAGGCGCGGTCGAACAATTAAAAAAATGGGCGCAAATTCTAAATTTGCCGATCGTAGCTACCGCGCAAGGGCACGATCCCGCAGCCGTGGCGTTTGACACCGTAAGCTCGGCAAGTGCCAAGGGGATTGATCGCGTCCTGATCGACACCGCCGGACGCCTGCAAAATCAGAAAAATTTAGCCGCAGAGTTAAGCAAGATCGTGCGAATATGCGACCGCGCAAAAAGCGGCGCACCGCACCGAAAGATCATCGTGCTCGACGCCACTCAGGGCAATCATAGCGTCGCGCAAGCTAGGGCATTCAACGAGATCGTAAGGCTCGACGGCATCATCATCACGAAGCTCGACGGCACGCCCAAAGGTGGCGCACTTTTCGCCATAGCGCGCGAGCTTCGGCTACCGATACTTTTCGTCGGCGTGGGCGAGCGAATGGAGGATTTGGCGGAATTTAACTCGGATGAGTTCGTAGAGACGCTGGTGGATGGGATTTACGCTTAAACTCTGTGTGTCTGCGTAAATTTACATATTCTCGCCAAACAAGTTCAAATTTTAAGCACTGAAATGCTCGGCAAATTTTGCCGCTCGATTATCTTAGAATAAATTTTACTTAGAATTTTACGATTTTCGTTTAGAATTTTGCAAAATTTTAGCTCACGCACCGCATAAAAACGCGCTCACCCGCGTCCATTAGCACCAAAATACGTACAAGATCCCGCCGCTGCCGAACATCACCTCGCCGCCTTGCTCGCAGCTTGGAAGCTCGCTGTCAAGCTGCATCAAAAACTCCATCTTTTCGCCGCATATCGGACAGCGCGGCACCGAGGCGCCCTGTATCCACGAAGGCTCGCCGCCGATGCGCGCGAGGTTTTGCCTGCTGTTTGACATCCCCCAGTCCTGAGTCGCCCAGCGCGCGGCCGTGGGCGCAAGTACTACTTCGCACTCCTTTATAGGCTCGTCCTGCACGTATTCGACCTGCGTCCTATTTCCGATACGTCGCGGCACACCCTGCGCGTCGTGCTCGTAAAAGACTATCTCGCCTTCGTTTATCTCTCTAACGTGAGCGGCCAGGATTAGGTGCGGCAGCGATCACACGGGCAAGTCACGAGGTAGCGGATCAAGCGTGATAAGATGAAATAGCGGGTTTTGCGCATCGCCGTCCGCCTCATCCAATACCCCGCCGAGCTTATAGCCTGCCTCGCCGCCCTCAAACCGCCAGGTCGGATGGCGTTTCGCCAGATGCGGCGCATAGGGCGCGCCGAAATAGCCGCGCGGAAAGATTATGTGATACACGCGCTGTCCGCAGTATCTTTTGAGCCTGAATTTCTCGCCGCCAAAGCAAATTTCATCGTTCGGCGCTTTTTGTAATTTATCGGAGTTGGCTTCGTTTGAGTTAAATTTAACGACGCTCGCCGAATCGCACGCTTCATTTAAATTTACATTAGCTCGCGATATGTCGCACTCGCTAGTTTGGGCTGGCTTGGTGTCACCGTGTTTGAGCGCATCCATTTTTAAAATTTCATTCGCTACCGCTTGCGTCGCGCCGTCTGCGTCAAATTTAACCCGCTCAAAGGTAAATCCGACAGCCTCCAGCCAATAGCCAATATATTCAAGCAGGTCGCACGGACGGTCGAAAAAATCCTCTGCAAGCGCGGACTCGCAGGCAAATTTTACGTTTCGCGGATCGCGGGTTTGCAGCAAGCAGCTAAAAATTTTTTGCCGCTCATCTTTGCTCGTCTGCGGATCCGCAAGCCTCTCGCGCCAGATTTGCGAGCTCTCGTAACTAAGCCCGCGCCACGGATACTCCGCGTAATACGCGCTCTCATTCGGCTGCAATTTAAAAAGCTCGCCCAGATACTGGTGCAAAAACGGCGCGAACTCGAGACTTGCCATGGCGATGACCTCTTCGGCGTTTTTCCAGCGTGCGCTTTTTCATCTCTGTCGCGTTGCCGCGCGCTTTTGCTCCTGCATTCGTCCGAGCGCGCATCCTCTCCCGTCTGTGCCGCGCTTTTGCTCTGCTGCGTTTCGCGCCCCTCTGCCGCCTCTTCGCGTAAAATTTCAACCGCCGTAGCGATCAAAGCTTTAAAATCCTCCTCGCCCACGTAGCCCATAGCGTCCTTTAGTAGCGTGCCGCCCTCTTGCCGCCCGCGCAGCAGGCTGTCCGCTAGCGTAAAATATGCCGCCGCATCCCCTTGCAGCCGCCAAAACCTCTCGTATAAATCAGGCACTCTAAAGCCGTCGCGCTCAAAATCTCGCGCCAGATTTAGCGCCTCGTCTCGTTTATCCATCTTATTTCCTTTTGCGATTTTATTTTGATAATTTTAGCGTAAATTTAGGTTAAAATTTTGAAGGCGACTTATTTTATATCTCAAAATTCCAGTAAAAAATATGTGAGATTAAATTCGGCGACGAATTAAAATTTAGAAGTGTGCCGAGCCCCGTAGAGCCCGGCTAAATTTTAAAATAGCTCTTAAATTTAAAAACTATCGTCTCTTTTTTCAAAGATCAGATGCAGCACGTAGGTCACGGCGAAGGTCAAGGTGCTAGGCACGATCCAGCCGAGCATCGAATCGTAAAACGGCATCATCTTCACAAACGACGTCACAAGCGGCACCGAAATCCCCAAAATATCAAGTCCGTTTATGACGCCCTCGACGACGCAAACATAGACGCAGGCGCGGTAAATCAGCTTGCTCGAATCGATCCACGGATTAATCAGCGAGAGGATTATCAGCATGATCGAGATCGGATAGATGGCGACGAGGACCGGGATGGAACCTTTGATGATGGTCGTAAGGCCGAAATTTGCGACTCCAAAGCCGATCACGCACCAAGCGATCGCCCAGGTTTTGTATTTGATCTTGCCTTTCGTAAGCTCCTCGAAGTATTCGCTAGCCGAGCTTATAAGACCCAGCGTCGTGGTGATGCAGGCTAGAAAAAACGCACTGCCTAGGATCACGACGCCAATTCTTCCAAAATAATGATCGCTTACTCGCGACAGAAGCTCCGCTCCGTTGATATTCGGCGTATCCTTGAAAAGCTCCGCAGAAGTCGCGCCCAGATAGCCCAGCATGAAATATATTGTCATCAGTATGACGCCCGACATCATTCCTGCTTTTATCGTGGAGGTTACAAGGTGCTTTTCGTCGCTCACGCCGGTTGCTTTAATGGCGTTAATTACGATGATTCCAAATGCCAGCGATGCAAGCGCATCCATCGTCTGATAGCCCTCTACGAAGCCCTTTGCTGCGGCATGATCAACGTACTCGCCGCTAGGGGCGACGAAGCTTCCGATAGGAAACAAAAATCCCGCGCCGAAAAGCAGCAAAATAAGCGCTAAAAGTATCGGCGTGAGGTATTTTCCTAGCAGATCAACGAGCTTTGAAGGGTTCATACAGATATAATAGTTCAGCGCAAAATATGCCGCGGAATAAATAAATAACCAAATTTGAAGGCGATCTTCCGCAACAAAAGGCTTAATCGCGATATCAAAAGGCATATTCGCCGCACGCGGTATCGCAAAAAGCGGCCCAATAGTAAGATACAAAAGCGCGGTAAAAACGATCGCAAACACCGGATCTATGCGGCGTACCAGGCTCTGAAGCCCCTTGGCGCGCGCGATTCCCGCAACGCCCAGTACTGGCAGAAGCACTGCCGTAGCGCAAAAAAACATTATTGCGATATAAAAATTCTGCCCGGATTCCCTACCTAGACCTGGCGGAAAAATAAAATTTCCCGCACCGAAAAACATCGCAAATAGCGTAAGTGATATTGTCAGAAACTGGCTTCTACTAAGCTTGCCCTTCATCTTAAACCTTCTTTAAATAAAGTGAAATTTGTATTATAGTTATAAATGTTTAAAACATATTTAAATTTAGCTCAAATTTAGCCGCAAATCCTCCCTCTCGTGATTTTTGATCCCGCAAACAGCGCGCAGGACGGCTAAAATTTTAAAAATTTTAAGTATAATTTCGCAAAACTTGAGGCTAAATTTAAGCGAAAATGAGCGAGGGATAAAAATGGCAAAAGTTAAAACCACGATTTTTGAGTGCCAGCACTGCGGCAATCAGCAAAGCAGATGGCTCGGCAGATGCCCCGACTGCGGCGCATTCGATAGCTTCGTCGAGCTCAAGCCCGCTCAAATAAAAGCGCTAAAAGAGATCGAGGGCGAGCTTGCCCGCGCCTCGTCCGCAAGCGCCAAAGCGATCAGCGAGATAGAAATCGAGCAAATTTCGCGCATCGACACCAAGGATAGCGAGCTAAATTTAGTCCTCGGAGGAGGCGTCGTGGAGGGCTCGCTCGTGCTAATCGGCGGCAGCCCCGGCATCGGAAAATCCACGCTGCTGCTTAAAATCGCGGCAAATTTAGCAAGCGGCGGCCGCGCCGTGCTTTACGTAAGCGGCGAGGAGAGCGCAAGCCAGATCAAAATGCGCGCGCAGCGGCTTGGCGCGATAAGCGAGCAGCTGTTTTTGCTCACCGAGATCAATCTGAGCGCCGTGCTTGAAGAGGTCGAGCGCAGGGATTATAAATTTATCGTCATCGACAGCATCCAGACGCTTTTTAGCGACAAAGCCCCCTCTGCGCCGGGCTCGATCACGCAGGTGCGCGAGATCACGTTCGAGCTGATGCGACTTGCCAAAGCGCGCGGGATTTCGATCTTCATCATCGGCCACATCACCAAAGAAGGCTCGATCGCGGGCCCGCGCATATTAGAGCATATGGTGGACGTGGTGCTGTATTTCGAGGGCGATGCGAGCAAGCAGCTTAGAATTTTGCGCGGTTTTAAAAACCGATTCGGGGCTACGAGCGAGGTGGGGATTTTCGAGATGGGGCCGCACGGGCTCGTAAGCGCAAAGGACGTCGCGAGTAAATTTTTCACGCGCGGCAAGGCGGTAAGCGGCTCGGCGATCACGATCACGATGGAGGGTACGCGCGCGCTCGTCGTGGAGATCCAAGCGCTCGTGTGCGAGAGCGGCTACCCCAAGCGCAGCGCCACTGGCTTTGATAAAAACCGCCTCGATATGCTTCTAGCGCTACTTGATCGCAAGCTTGAGATCGGGCTTGGCGGATACGA
>CAURFS010000116.1:0-6490 GCA_963523845.1 uncultured Campylobacter sp.
GCGATAGGATCTCTGCATTACAAAACGATAAGGTAGATCTTGCAGTCGCGACCATCACGATAACGCAAGATAGAAAAAGGCAAATCGACTTTTCTTATCCATATTTTTCGATGAGTTTGGGAGTTTTGACACGTAAAAGCGACGGCATCAAAAGTATAGACGATCTTTCAAACAAAAAGGTCCTAGTAGAGGGTAGCGGTACTACGGCAGAAAATTTTTTGTATAAAAATAAAATCCACAATCTAATCCATTGCTCCATTACTACCGAATGCTACGATATGCTTAAACAAGGCAAAGCCGATGCTTACGTTAACGATAATCTCATCGTGCTAGCTTATTCCATTATCGACGACAATTTAGAAGTAGCGATCCAAAATCTAGGCAATCCGGAATTCTTAGGCATTGGAGTGCGCAAAGGCAATACCGAACTGCTTGATCTAATAAATAAAGAGCTTGTTACACTTAGTAAACAAGGCTTTTTCGAACGTTCTTATGATGAAACTTTCAAGCCATTTTATCAAGGCGCTGCAGATAAAAAATACTTCTTACTAGATGGGCTCTATGCCATATTTTAGGACGAAATTTAGCAGTGTTTTATCTAGCGACTTCGGCTAAAACGTCATTTATGATAAGCGGATAATATGCAAAATCCAATTTTAAGGACATAAAATGAAACTACTTTTTATAGCGGCTCTATTTTGTGCGGCGCTTTTTGCCGATAGCCTAGATCAAATCAGACAAAACGGCGTCATTCGCATCGGAGTGCGCGACGCCCATCCGCCGCTTTGCGAGTCTAATGGCGGCAAATTTGAAGGATTTGAAATCGATCTTGCAAACGCTATTGCTAAAGAAATTTTCGGCAAAAAAGAGGGCAAAATCGAGTTCATCCCGTTAAGCGTAAATGATAGAATTCCATTTTTAGAGGCAAACAAGCTTGATTTAGTTATCGGTCTATTTAGCATCACCAACGAACGAAAAAGAAAGATCGATTTCTCCCTCCCATACCTCTCCGTAAATTTAGGCGTATTAACGCGCAAAGCCGACGCTTTTACCGATATCGCGCAGCTTCATGATAAAAAGATCGTATTCGAAGGCGACGCGACAGTAGCAGAGAGATTTTTCAAAACCAAAGGATTTAAAAATTTAGGCCATTGCGCTTCGGCTAAGGAATGCTACGAAATGATTCGAAATGGCGATGCGGACGGCTATATAAACGACAATCTCATAGTGCTTGCATATTCCGTCATCGATGATACTTTGGAAGTACCGTTTAAAAACCTAGGCCCTAGCGATTTCATCGGCATCGGCGTGCAGAAAGACAACAAAGAACTACTTGATTTCGTCAATGCAGAGCTCATCAAGCTGAGCAAAGAGGGCTTTTTCAAAAAGGCCTACGAGCAGAGCTTTGATCCATTCTATCGCGGTACGGCGGATAAGAAATATTTTCTGCTAGATGGAATTTATAATATGCTCTAAAAGCTTATTTAAATTTTAAATTCGGTTTTTAGAATTTTAGTAAATAAAACTTTCTGCTTAGTTTGAAAGCGGAAGAGAGATTAAATTTAAGGATTTGCCATGAAATTGCTTCTTGCATTGTTGCTACCATTTATCGTTGCTTTTGCCGATAGTTTGGAACAGATCAGATCAAAAGGCGTCGTTCGCATCGGCGTTTACGACGGACAGCCTCCTTTTAGCGAGCTAAACGATGGAACTTTCGAGGGCTTTGAAGTTACGATGGCACAGGCCATAGCAAATGATCTTTTCGGCGAAAAAGGCGGCAGAATCGAGCTTGTGCCGATGAAGGTCGAGGATAGAATTCCAGCATTAGTAAACAACCGCGTAGATATCGTCATCGCTACGATTACCATTACGCCTGAACGCGCGCAGCAGATCGATTTTTCAACACCGTATTTTTCGGTAAATCTTGGAGTTTTAACCCGCAAAGCCGATAGAATAAAATCCTTAGCCGATCTGCGAGAGAAGAGAATTTTGCTCGAAAGCGGCGGTACGGGCGAGGCATTTTTTAAACAAGAAGGCTTTGGAAATTTTACATTTTGTAAGATCGCCAGGGAGTGCTACCGCATGCTAAAAGACGGCGACGTGGACGCCTACGCGACCGATAATCTAATAGCAATGGCATATCCGGTAGTCGATAGCGAGGTAGAAGTACCGCTTAAAACTCTAGGCAAGCCCGATTTCATGGGTATTGGCGTGCAGAAAGGTAATAAAGAGCTACTAGACTTCGTCAATGCAGAGCTTATAAAGCTAAGCAAAGAGGGCTTTTTTGAAAAGGCATACGAAGGGACTTTTAATCCATTTTATCACGGCGCTGCCGATAAAAGATATTTCTTGCTAGATGGAATTTACAGCTTCTTGTAGGATTTGCGGCTCATTTTAAAATTTATCACGCAAGATTTATCGCGTAAATTCTATCTCCTGCTCGCTATACTTTAGCTCTTGCAGCAGGGATCACGTAAAATTTATCGCGCAATATTACTCGTTTAAATTTTTCAAAAAAGCTTTTTCGCGGGCGAAACGGCATTTATATAAAATTCCACTCATTTAAAATTTATCCTGCATAAATTCTACCGTAGCTTGGAATTGCTAAAATAAATTTAGCTCAGATTTTCATTATTTCAAATTTTACTCAGAATCTCTTTACTAGGATTTTTTTACCTCTTGCAATCCGCTCAAAATGCCCCCTAAAAAAGGGTTAAATTTTGCAGTCAAGAATTTATTCTGCGCAAAGAGTAAATTTTTACTACTTAAAATTACAAATGCAGCCCCCCTCTTTTAAAAACCGATCAGTGATTTTCATATTGCAAACTGATCTATTTTTATGTATAATCGCAAACTTTACGAATTTCAAAGGATCAATATATGAAAAAATCCATCTGCTCCTCTATGCTTAGCCTCGCAGCGGTGCTCGCACTAGCGCCCGCACAAGCGCTTTGCAATGCAGATTCTAATCCGCCGCTTATCCATACCCATAATAACCTCTATTCGGCTGGATTTAGCGGCAATACTAGCGGCAGCGGTAGCACCAGCCCAAATGGCAATATTACGACAATTACGGGCGTTGCAAGCGGCGGAACGGATTACTCCGGCAGCGTGATTTACGGCGGAGGAAGCGGCGACGGGATCGCTGGCTTTACCGAGTTAAATTATGCCTCCAACAATAGACTTACGATTAGAGGCGCAAACGCTTACGTGGGTATCGCAATAGGTGCCGAGGCCAAGGGGGTATCAGATAATTACGTGAGCTTGGAAAACGGCTCTAAGGTAAATTTGGTCGTGGGCGGGCAAGGCATAGCGGCATCTAAAACGGGCAACGAAGGTGAAGCGACGCGAAATCAGGTTTTTGTAAAATACGGCGCCGAAATCACGGGAAATGCCGATAACTTCGGCGGTAGCTCAAATAGACATTATAATATCATCGGCGGCAGAAGCGGAGCGGATAAAAAAGCCTCCTCTAATGCCGTAACGATCGACGGAGGCACTATCGGTAACGGCTCCGTTACAAATGTAATCGTAGGCGGCATAGTAAGCGGTAGCGGTGATGCCGTATCGAATAGAATAACTATCAAAGGCGGCATGTTTAGAGGAAGCTTTGATATATTCGGCGCGCAATCCTCCACAGGGCAAAGTAACTCTAATAGCGTCAATATAACGGCGCCTTATTACGGCGGCACAAGCACTATTACTTTAAGCGGTAGTGGTAGAATTTGGGGCGCAGCGAGCGGAAGCGGAAACTCTAGCGCAAACTCCGTATCCATAAGCGCAAAGCTAAAAGCGCAAAATTACCAAGTAGTAGGCGGTCAAGCAAATAGCGCTAGCGTAATGAGCGCAAATCGCGTAGAGATCAATAACGACGATGCAATCGTAGGCAGCGTCACAAGCTCTTTGGGCGGCGCCTCGAGCTCGCGAAGCGTAGTTGATCTTTACAAAGGTACCGTAAAAGGTGATGTCGCGGCAGCAAGCGGCATCGTAGGCGAATCGGACGGCGATAGAGTTACTCTAGGGGCATTCGATTCTAATAAAGGCGTGCACGTAGGCGGCAATGTCTATGGCGCACGTGCAGGAAGCGTCAAAAATGCGGTCGTTTATATCAATAAAGAAAGAACAACGATAGCAGGAGACGTCTTTGCGGGCTACGCTACAAGCGGCAGCGTCGAGAATAGCAACGTAAATTTTAGAGGCGGCACTATAAGCGGTACAATCTACGGCAGCAATAAGCCTACGGATAAAACTAATACCTTACATATAGAAAATTGGGTCGGCGGCGGCATTAAAAAAGCTAAAGACATTAAAAATTTCGGTTCTATAAATTTCAATGATTTATACTCCACGATCGAAGCCGATGCGCCGCTTACTCTAACCACTAATGGCAATACGAATTTAAACGGTACAAAGATAGAGGGTATAAAATCAGATCTTGGCGAAGGAAAGTACTATCTGATCCACAACTCTGGCGGCGGCACGATCACCAGAGCCGCACAAACCGTGCAAGATAATCAAATTTATACGATTACCGACAAAGACCACTATCAAATCACCGGCACTACGATCGAGGTCGAAAACAGCAAGAATTTAATCATACAAAAGGGCACACTAACTCGCTCTTGGATAGACCCCAACTTCGATCAAAGCGAGCTAATACAAAATCAAAATTCCAACAAGGCCGCAGGCGCCACTGAGTTATTCGGCAATAAAGGCAACACCGTAATCGTAAAAGAGGGCGCAGGTAATCTAGGCGGTAAAAACATAAGCTCGGGCAGAGACGACGCTACCGATGGAAGCAACAGCGTCCACGACAACCACACCAAGATCAATGGCGGAAGCAACATAGGCGAGATCGATGGCGGATATTCAAATTCCGCTACCCCGCAAGAAATTTATAATAACCATGTAACTTTCGAAGCAAGCGGAATAGACGTGGGGTACGTAAATGCGGGCATCACTCATAGCAGTAGCGGCGGCGGCAACGTCCACGACAATAGCGTAACTACGAATGCTACGATAATCCACAATAGCATTTACGGCGGCAATACTAGCAACGGAGAAGCTAAGTCCAATATCGTAACGATAAACAACGGCAGCGTAGGAGCAATGGCGGTAGGCGGCAAGGGAAACAGCGCGATTTCCAACACTATCACTCTTAACTCGGTAAACGTAGGCGGAAGCGTATACGGCGGAAAGGCTAGCGGCACCGCCTCCTCCAACACTATAAACTTAAACGGCAACACGCAAGTTGCTGGCAACGTCTACGCAGCGGAAGCCGCTAACGGCAGCAACAACGTAGTAAATTTCAGAAGCGGCAGCGTAGCGGGCACGTTATACGGAGTATCTAGCGCAAACGCTAGCAATTCGGGCAACAGCTTAAATATCCTATCTTCAAACTCAGGCAATGGCCTAAATGCGAGGAATTTTGCAAATTTCAATAAATTGGAATTTAACTTAGCCTCACTTGGCGAGATTAAAAATGATGCTTCATCAAGTACCAAAAGAGCTTTAAGCTTGACAGGCTCCGGCAATACCGACCTAAGCGGTACCGATATATTCGTAAACTCCGCAAGCGAATTTAACGCTTTAAATAACGCAAGCTATCCAAATAGCGACAATAAGAAATACACCCTTGCCTATAAAAGCGGAGGCGGTAAATTTACCGGATATGATCCGCGCTTTAAAGATAAAGGCTACGTAACTCAGCTAAATAAAAACTATGTCATAAAGGATGCCAATACCTTTAGCAGAAACATAGGCGGTATGCATATAAGCGAGGATGAGCGGGAGCTTTATATTCAAAAGCTTATTAAAACCAACGAGAGCATAAATGGGGATTTCGATGCGGATGAGCTGCAGAAGTATCTAGGTGCCGGCGGTCTTAACGGAAATAACATAGATATAGGCAAAGCGGGGGAAGATAAGAATTTTAACGGTAGAAATATCAACGCAGCAGGCGCAAATAATACGTTAAATTTTATCAGCGGTCATAATGTAGGCGTAATAAGCGCAAGCGGCAGCGGCAATACCCTTAACATAGGAGCTAGCAATAGCTCTCCTGCGGCAGTAAATTCCTTAAGCGCTAAAAATATTAGCGGCTTTGACAGGTTAAATTTTTTCCTTCCTAGCTCTATTAGAGCATCAGACAGCGTACTTACCCTAAGCGATCCTACCGCCAATACCGATCTAAGCAATGTCGGCAATATCACGGTTTATATCAGCGGAATAAGCGGTCCGATTAATCCAAGCAGCGAGATTCATCTGATAAACAAGCAAGGAAGCGGTAGCCTTATAACTCCTAACGCAGCCAATATGCACGCAACGCTAAATGTAGGGGTAAGCCTAAGCTACAGCCCTAAAATTTATCAAAGCGGCAATTATCTAAATTTAGGATTTGATGCTTCCTCGGCTCCTAGCGCGCGCGTAAATTCTGATACCAAATCCTTTGCAGAAACCAGAGCCGCAAGCTTAGCTAGCTTAAAGAGCG
>CAURFS010000117.1:0-6467 GCA_963523845.1 uncultured Campylobacter sp.
CCGCCAAGATCGATGAAATTTTTGATCTTGCGATCATTACGGGCGAGCTAAATTCCGAGGTGCTGCAAAGTAGGATAGATCCAAAAAAGACTATCGTTTTGAAAGACAAGCGCGATCTGCAGCGGGTTTTGAGCGAAAATACGCACAGCGGCGATCTGATTTTGTTTTCAAACGACGCGCCGAGCTTCATTTAAGCGGCTTTGGCGGCACGGTTTGCTTTGCCTGACGCCATACGGCACGATTTGGCAGTCGTGTTTTTGAGCAAAAGACTTTGAGCGAGTGCGGCGAGCGACTTAAACGCGATCTATCGGGCGATGATTAGTTTGAGTGTGCGGCGCGATCTGTTTAAATAGATAGCTTGTACGGCGAAATTTCGGCGCGGCGAGACTAGCGCACGTTTTGGCGAGTTAAAATTTGAAATCAAAATTTAAAGGAAAGCTATGGATTTACGAGAAAATATGTTAGAGCAGCTGCGAGCGTTAAGCGAGGAGAAGTTGGCGAAATTTTCGCAGCGCCTAATACCTGCGCCGCAGATTTTAGGCGTGCGCACCCCGGCACTTCGCGCGCTTGCCCGCAAAAGCTTCGCCGCTTTGGGAGAGACGGACGAGGCGCGTCGCAAGCTGCAAAAATATAAGCCCGTTTTTCACGAGGAGTTCGTACTAAAGGGCTTTTTTATAATGCTTTTAAAGCAGGATGAGGCGAAATTCGCGCTTGCGAGCAGTTTTATCAAAACGATGCCAAATTGGGCGGTTTGCGATATGTTCGCTCCGAAATTCAGAAACGACGCTTTCGCGGATGCGCTGCTAAAGCAGGCTAAAAGCGGCGTGAGCGAGTTTGAGAGGCGATTTTTCTACGTTTATTTTATGCAAAATATGGGCGCGCTCACGCCCGAGGAGTTTTTTGAAATTTGCGCCGCCGAAAGCGACGGGCGATACTACGTGCAGATGGGCGCGGCGTGGGCGATAGCCGAGATGTTTATCAAGCAGCGCGAGATCACGCTTGCGTTTTTGGCGAGCAAGCGGGCGGCTAAATTTATCCAAAACAAGGCGATATCAAAGATCCGCGATAGCTTTCGCGTAAGCAAAACCGAAAAAGATGCGCTTTTGAAGTATAAAATTTAACCGCGGCGGAAAGTGGCGGAGGTAGTTAAAATTTCAGTTGCGCGCGGGGCTTGTCAGCCAAAATCGAGAGCTTTAAAATGTAAATTTAAGGAGAGAAAATGTTTAGCAAGGAATTTTTGGAGATTTTGAATTATGAATGCGCCGTGGGTATCGCTACCTGCGCGCAGGGCGAGGCTCATATCAGCAATACGTGGAACAGATATCTCGTCATCAAGGGTGATCGCATCCTCATCCCCGCTGCGGGTATGAAAAAGACGCAAAGCAACGTGGAGGCTAATCCGAACGTCGAGCTTAGCGTCGCAACGAAGGAGCTAGCAGGCAGGTTCGGAGCGGGGCGTGGCTTTGTAGTGAAGGGCACAGCGCGTTTTATTGATAGCGGTGCGGAGTTTGAAGAAACGAAGGCGAAATTTCCGTTTGCTACGAGGCTACTTGAAATCACGGCTAGTAGCGTAAAACAGGTGCTGTAAGCCAAGCGGCGCAGTTTGGGTGGACTTTACGGATGAAATTCCCGATGAAATTCCGCCGCGAGCTTTACGATGGAATTTTGCCGTGAAATTTTATCGATGGAATTTTAAAATTAGTAAAATTTTATCGATGAAATTTCGCTTCGCCGCGAAATTTTAAAGCGAGCGAAATTTCAAAGCCTGCAAAATTTCGAAGTTTGCGAGATCAATAAATCTCGCTCAAATTTTTAGAACTTAAATTTACGCATTGAAAGGAAAAGTATGAAACGATTAGAGGGTAAAACCGCCGTAATCACTGGCGGAAGCGACGGAATAGGGCTTGGCATCGCAAAGTGTTTCGCCGAAGAGGGTGCAAATTTGATCCTGCTCGGCAGAAGTGAGGAGAAATTAAAAATCGCGCAGGAGGCATTGGGCGGTTACGGCGTGAAAGCTTACGCCGTAGAGGCGGATTTGGCGCAAAGCAAAACGATAAAAGGCCTTTGCGAGCGCATTTTAGCGCAATCTCCTAAGATAGATATCCTTGTAAATAACGCCGGACTGGGAAAATTCGTACCCTTTGAGGCGACCGACGAAGCGCTGCTGGACGCTCATCTAAACCTAAACGTCAAAGCGCCCTATCTGCTTACTCAGGGGCTTTTGGGCGCGCTTGCGGCTAGCAAGGGTTGCGTGATCAATATCTCGTCGTATTTCGCAAACAGAATGCTCGTGGGGCGCACCACGACAGCATACTCGATCACCAAAGGCGCACTAAATTCTTTCACCAAATCGCTTGCCTTCGAGGTCGGCAAACTCGGTGTGCGCGTTAATGCCATAGCGCCCGGAAGCGTGCTGACGCCGCAGTTTGAGCGAAATTTAAGCGCGCTTAGCCCGCAGGGGCGCGAGGCGTTTGAACAGATGGTGCAAAATATCTATCCGCTTGGCAAAATCGGCAGCGCGCAGGACATCGGCGAGGCGGCGGTGTTTTTGGCTTCGGATGCGGCGAAATGGGTCAGTGGCGCGATATTTGCGATAGACGGCGGGCTTACGACGAATTAGCCGGACCGGGCGAAATTTTGGGCGCGGATTTTGAAATATAAAATTTTACAGAGGCGAATTCCGCCGCGAGAAATTTTACCCTGCAAAATTTCGCAGAGGCAAATTTGCAATGAAATTTAGCCGCGTAGAATTTTACGGCGACGAATACTGCGCGCGAAATTCCGCCGTGGCAAAAACGCAGAATTCCGCAAGCCGTGCGAATTACAACGTAAATTTTAAAATTTATATTGTAAAATTTTACGGCGCACGGTTTGGGCGGAATTTTACGGAGCAAAATTTCAAGCTGCGATAAAACGGTGCCTGCGGGTCTAAATTTAAAAAGCGGGCTTAAAGCAAGTTTGAGATAAGTAGAAATTAAACGAGATTGGAGAGGGCTTGAGGGTTTTGTTTCTAGCGATTTTAGCGGTGTTTTTGAGCGCGAGCGCGGTGCTTTTTAGCTCGTGCGCGGCTCCGCTGGCGCCCGCTGGCAATGCGCTTAGCGTGTATGACATCTACTCCGTAGCGCGCGACCGCCGCAGCGTGAGCGAGGTCGCCAGCGACAAACTCATCCAGACTAAAATCCAAAGCAAAATTCTATTTACCAAAGGCCTTAGCAGCTGGGATTTGGAGGTCGAGTGCTTCTACGGCGAGGTCTATCTCATCGGGCTACTGGATAGCGAAGCGATGCGCGAGCCGCTGCTTGCTTTAGCTAGACAAACCGAAGGCGTGCAGCGTGTGCATACCTATCTGCGTGTCAAAAAGCCCGAATATCCGTGCAATTCGTTTGAAATTTTTACAAATTTAAAGAAAAATCTCTTTTCCGACACCGACGTTTCGGGCACTGCGGTGCGCGTAGCGATCGTGGGCTGCGACGTAGTATTTAGCGGCGTAGTAACGGACATCGAGCACGAAAAGCACGCGATCTGGTATGCGACGCACGCGCCGGGAGTTCAGGACGTGTATTCGTTCCTGCGCGTGGTGAAGGAGTAGGGCTGTTAAATTTGATTGCCCCGCGGCACGTTAAAATTTAACAGCTTGCGGCGAGTTAAATTTAAAAGATACGCGCTCGGTTTATTTAGCTTGCTTGCACAGCGCCCGCATCTATGAAATTAAAATTTTATCGGCGCGCAAGATAGCTGGGAATTTTAAAATTTGGCTCACGAGTGCGAGCATTAAGTAAATTTAAAGCCGCCTCAGACGATAATTTCGCAGATGAAATTTACGCCGCAAGCGCCCGCCGAAAAGTAGCGCTCGGTGCCGATAGAAAGCGCGCCGTGTTTAAATAGCGACCAAATCAGAGGCGACGCAAGCGAGCAAAATTTAAAGCACTACGTTTTTAAAAGCGCTAAATTTAAAGCGAGTCGCCGAGTTAAATTTAAACGTCGCAACGCTTGCATTGCGAGTGAAAATGAGCTAAATTTAAAGTCGTGCCGCCGTTATCGGCAAAATTTAGCGCCACGGCGCGGGAGTTCGCATCAAAACAGATAATTAAAATGCCCAAGAGGGCGCAAAATTCAGTAAATTTAAGGAGAGAAAATGAGCCAAAGCCAAAAATGTACATACCAAACCGCGTGCGAGCTGCCTAACGTGAGGCTGATCAAGCACCCGCTGATCGAGCATAAGCTCACGATCCTGCGCGATCGGGGGACCGATCCGTTTCAGTTTCGCATGCTCGTCGATGAGATCAGCTACCTGATGATGTTCGAGGCGACGCGCGATCTAGCGCTGCGCGAGGTGAGCGTGCATACGCCCGTGGCGCAAACCAGCGCGTATAAACTCGCCACAAAGATCATGATCTGCCCGATTTTGCGCGCCGCGCTGGGGATGCTAGATAGCGTATTTAAGCTCATGCCTGACGCTAGCGTTGGATTTTTAGGCTTTCAGCGCGACGAAAAGACCGCGCAGGCGGAGTTTTTTTACGCCAAACTGCCCGCCGACGCCGCGGAGCGCACCGCAATCATCATCGATCCGATGTTTGCGACTGGCGGTACAGCGATCGATGCGGTGAAATTTCTGCTGCAAAACGGCGTCAAAAAGATCAAATTTATCTCCATCATCGCAGCGCCCGAGGGGCTTCATAGATTTAGCGAGATCTACCCGCAGGTCGAGGTTTTTACCGCAGCGATCGACGAGAGATTAAACGAGCAAAAATATATCGTGCCGGGCCTCGGAGACGCGGGAGATAGGGTGTTTAATACGATGTGAAATTGCGCGGCAAAGAACTTTGCGCTGCGTTAAATTTGCGCGATAGTATTTTATGCCCGATTGGGCGGCACAAGGTTATCGCCCCGTGCCGATAGCGTTAAATTTGCGCGATAGTATTTTATGCGGCGATAAATTGATCGGTAGCAAACTTTACCGGCAATGGAATTTTACGCGACGCGAAATCTATTTAACAAATATGCGGGCGGCGGCGTGGAATTCCGTCGCGGCAATAAATTTGGCAGGGTACGTACTTTTTACGGCGCGCGCAATACGTAGTAAAATTTTAAATTTTGTAGCGCCGTAAAGTTTGATGCACTTTAAAATTTTAACTAGTCGTGGAATTTGCGGTATTTTTGGAATTTATCAAATAAAATTTTAGCTCCGCGATGTATAAAACAGTAACGCAAAGGCAAAATAGGGCGGTGAAATTTTATTATCGCCGAATTTTGCCGTAGAATTCTACTTGCGTAAGATTTTGCGGAGATTTTTACTGCATTAAAATTCTGCAGAGAGCGAGAGCTAAATTTTAAAATTTAGCCCGCATTTGCGGCGTAAAATTTTGCAATCGCCCGCACCGCAAAGATCACCGCTTTCAAACCGCCCCTGATCGCGCTGTAGTGTAACTCGCGCACAACTCGCAAAAAGCCCCAGGCAACCACGCCTCTCAATCGTAGCTTCAAACCCCGCTACCGCCTGCGAAATTTAGCGAGCTGCAAAATATCGCGGTAGCGTCCGCATTGCAAAAATTTACAAATCGAAAAATTTACAAAAATCGTGCGGCGAAATTCTTACCGTAACGATCCGATAAAGAAGTCGTAGCATACGGCGCATCAGGCGTACGCGAGGAGTAAAATTCTTACCCCAACGATCCGTCCGCGCTTAAATGAAATTTAAAATTTAGCGAGCAAATTTCGCTTACTTCACCAGTCCCGCTTCCCTTAAAAAGCAGCTCGGCTCATAATTAACCTTTCTGATCTTATCAAATTTCGCGTAGCTTAGCACCAGCTCGTCGCGCGCTCTGGTGACCGCCACGTAAAATAGCCGCCGCTCCTCCTCCAGGCTACCGCCCATCGCCATTAGCTTGAGGTTCGGGAAGCGGTTTTGCGCCAGATCGATGAGATAGACGCTGCAAAACTCAAGCCCCTTGCTTGCGTGCACGCTGAGCAGATTTACCCCCTCGCCCTCGCTCATCTCCTTTGTGCCCAGGGTTATGAAGTTATAAAAGCTCTGCGGATCCGCGTATTTGCCCGCGATCTGCTCTAAAATTCCGCATTTATCGTAGATGCGGGAGATCTCTTCCTTTTTGCGCTCATCGTCTATCTTGCCGTTTTTTAGCGTCGCGCGCTTTGTCGCGATGAAATCCGCCACGAGCGCGAAAAGGCGCGAGCCTTTGATCTGCGAGATCAGCGTAGCGGACCTTGCAGCGGAGCCGCTTTTTTTAAAAATTTTATAAATTTCGTGCAAAAATACGGCGCCGCCTTCGGTGATTTTATTGTGTTTTAGCACCGGATGCGAGCGAAAAAACTCGTCAAATTCCAAAGCTTCAAAGCGCGATACGGAGCCGATAATATCGACATCGTCAAAAAGCCCGAGCTGGTAGTTTTTCCTCTTTTTTTCAAAAATTTTAACGCTCTCGTCGGGACGCAAAAGCCCTGCGTGGATG
>CAURFS010000118.1:0-6460 GCA_963523845.1 uncultured Campylobacter sp.
ACGAAAGGGATGCACTAAGAGAACTTATGGAGCTTATAGATAGATACTTTAAAGATCAAAGCCTACTAGAAGGCGTATGTGAATATTTGGTCTATCATAATGAATCATGGGTAGAAGTCAGGGAGCTAGCCTTGAAGACTTTGTATATCTTCGGATATGATTTGGAAGACTTCGACTATGATTAAACCCGGATTAGACCTGGCAGAATGAAATTTATCCTATATATCCTTACTCTGCTACTATGTCTAAGCGCCTGGGCTTTTATAAATATTAATGATATAGGCATAAGCGGCAGTAAAACACAAAGATTAAGGTTTTTTATCCACAAAATATAAAAATTTTAAATAAGGCAATAAGATGAAATTTTTAAAACGATACAAAAATATTATCCTGTTACCTTTTATGCTAATTATTTCGTTTTTTGTTTTTCGTATGATTTATACGGAAGCAATTAGTGAGTGCGCTCCAATGAGGCTTTTTTCAAAAAATTCTCTAAGTAATAGCGGTTATGTTAAGTTAAAAGCAAAATGTATAAAAAAGCTTTGGAAAATAACGATAATCACCTTATTATGCAGTATTTTAAAAGAGAAACGAGCGAGTGTCTTGAGGTTATTGATGAACCGTCAAAAATCCCACATAATTTGATTAGAGTTAATAGCTTTGAAGAATGGAAAAAATTAAGACTTACAGATACCGACAATATAATTTGTCCTATTGGTAATCCTAAAAAGAGCGATATTGGCAATGAAAGCAAATAAATTTATAAATTATTCAAATTTACGAGGTTGGGGCTACTCATCAAGTAAAACATTAGCCGCAATTTGAAGCGTAAATTTTAAAATTTACTATCTTGCGCCGCGCGTTTTTACAGCTGCATATCTGATAAATTTTAAAATAGCGCCGCAAAAGGCGCCGTCAAAAAAGCGAAATTTAACGCGAAATTTTATATAATCCCACGATTTAATACTAGGAGATAGGATGAATAAAAAGGCGTATTTCGGGAGTTTCGGCGGGCAGTTCGTGCCTGAGACGGCGATGTTTGCGCTCGAGGAGTTGGAGGATGCGTACAACACCATAGCGCAGACGAAGGAATTCAAAGATGAGCTGGGCTACTTGTTGCGCGAATATGCGGGGCGTCCGACGCCGCTATATCACGCCGTGCGCCTTAGCGAGCACTACGGGCATGAAATTTATCTAAAGCGCGAGGATCTTAATCATACGGGCGCTCATAAGATCAATAACGCCCTTGCGCAGGCGCTACTAGCTAAAAAGATGGGCAAAAAAAAGATCATCGCAGAAACCGGCGCTGGTCAGCACGGCGTGGCGACGGCGACGGCAGCGGCGCTATTTGGGCTTGAGTGCGACGTGTATATGGGCGAGACCGACGCCGCGCGCCAGCAGCTCAACGCCTTTAGGATGCAGCTTTTGGGTGCAAATTTAATCAAAATCGGCACCGGTTTAAAAACGCTCAAAGAGGCGACCACTGCGGCGATTCAGGCGTGGGTGAATGAGATCGAGAGCGTATTTTACGTCATCGGCTCGGCGGTCGGGCCGCATCCGTATCCTAAGATGGTTAGGGATTTTCAAAGCGTTATCGGCGCCGAGACCAAATCGCAGCTCGCAAGCAAGGGGATCAAGGCTGATTACGTCCTAGCCTGCGTAGGAGGCGGAAGTAATGCGATAGGAATTTTTAGCGCGTTCGTGGATGATCCTAGCGTGCAGCTTTTGGGTATCGAAGCGGGCGGCTTGGGCGCGCATACCCCTTATCATGCAGCGACCATCACTAACGGACGCGCGGGCATCATCCACGGCATGAAAACGATCGTACTGCAGGATAAATTCGGCATGATCGAGCCCGTTCACAGCATCTCGGCGGGGCTTGATTATCCCGGCGTAGGCCCGGAGCACGCGCATCTGCACGAGATAAGTCGCGCAAAATACGAAGCGGTAACCGATGACGAGTGTATCACGGCGCTTAAACTGCTCTGTAGGCTTGAGGGCATCATCCCCGCGATCGAAAGCGCGCATGCGCTAGCGTATTTGCAAAAGCTCTGCCCGCAGTTAAAAGGCAAAAAAACGATCGTCGTAAACGTAAGCGGCAGGGGCGATAAGGATATAGATACCGTGATGAATTATAAAAAAGGAACGATTTATGGATAAGATCAAGACGGCCTTTGCCGGTAAAAAAGCAAACATCGGCTACATCGTGGCGGGCTACCCTAGCCCCGCGCACACGAAAGAGTTTTTGTCAAATTTAGACGAAAGCGTGATCGATCTGCTTGAGATCGGCATCCCGTATTCCGACCCGCTCGCAGACGGCCCCGAAATTTTTAAAGCGAGCTTTTCTGCGGTGCAAAACGGCGTAAACGCGGAGAAGGTATTTGAAATTTTAAAAGGGGTGCAAACGCGCAAGCCGCTTGTGTTTTTGGTCTATTACAACGTGATCTTTGCCTACGGCGCGCGCGAGTTTGTAGCGCAGGCGGCGCGCTACGGCATCAGCGGGCTAATAATCCCCGATCTGCCGTATGAGGAGAATGAAGAAATTTTCGCGCTTTGCGAAGAGCTTGGTATCGCGCTCATCCCGCTTATCAGCGTTACGAGCGAGCACCGCGCCGCTAGGGTTTTGAGCCGCGCGCGAGGCTTCATCTACGGCGTGGGCGCTATCGGCGTGACCGGAAGCAAGCAAACTCCGATCTCGCGCCTAAAAAATATGGTCGCAGATCTTAAAAAAATGAGCGATCTGCCCATAGCGATCGGCTTTGGTATCCGTACTGCCGGCGACGTGAAGACCACAAAAGAATACGCAGACGGCGCTATCATCGGTACCGCGATCGTAAATTTATGCGCGAACTACGGCGGGCGAGAGCTGCAAGACAAGATTGCCGAACTTTTTAATTAACGGAAAGAGCATGAAAAAGATATTTTTGATTTTAATCGCAAATTTTTGCCTCGGCGCCAATCTGATGCAATACGATCTTTTCAACCACGACGACAGCGTCGACATCGCCTTGGCGTTTGACTCCGCATATAAGCCAGACATCGTGCGCCGCGTCGACGGGCAGTCGATGAGCCTTATTTTAAAGGGGCTCGGCGGCGATGAGAAATTTAACGAGATGCGCACCAATCAAAAGGTCTTAAAAAGCTTTACGATAGCGCCTAAGGGCAAGGATATCGAGATAAATTTCCCCACTGGTGCCGATCTATCGGTCGATGCTCTTACTCAAGACGGCAATTTAAAGCTCATTTTGCGCGTAAAAAATCCCGCTTTCGATCAGAGCAAGATGAGCGTAAAGAGCGAGGCGAATGAGACGGCGCAAAGCAGCAGCAACGGGATTTCCGTGATGCCGATAATCGTAGCGTTATTGCTTGCAGCCGCGGCTTTCGTCGGCGTGCGAAAATTTTTATCGCATAAGCCGCAAAAAAGTATCGACGAGACATGGCGGGTTTTTGAAGACGACGCTAGCATAGAGGGCGCTGATGTGGACGAAGCGGGCATAGATGAAATTTTAAACGACTCCTCTTTTAAAAATCAGAGCGGATCAAAGAACGCAAATTTTACAAATTATTCTGACGTGCAGGAGTTTGCGAAGAAAGATGAAGCCTCTGCTTTAAATTCCAAAAATTCTAACGACTCAAAAAACGTAGATAGCGCAGATTTTTTCAGAGGCGAGAGTGTGGACGAAGAGAGTGCACACGATAAATTTTACGATAAAGTTGCGCGTGCCGAGCGTTCGGAAGCTACGGAGGCGGACGAAAACTATGAGAGCGTCGAGAATACAGTCGCAGCGGATAAAATTTCGCCGCTTAAAGTAAGCCCTGCCGAGAGCGGCGCGATGGAATTTCGCGAGGGAGCAAAAGAGAGATCGGATGCAAAAAAGCCTAAAGTTTCGGCATTTAAAAGCATTTTAAAAAATGAGCTGCTTAGCTCGGATACCGCAAGACCTAGCGACGTGCGAGTAGAGCTGGTGCGCGAAATCGACGAAAATAATGCTGCCGTAGTGCTAAGCTTCGCGGGCAAAAAACATCTAGTGGTGTTAAAAAGCTCCAACGCTATCGATTGATGAGGCGTGGAATTTCGCAACTTGCGGGCTTTGTAGCCGTATGTAAAAATAGAATTTCCGACTTCGTGCGAGAAATTAAGGCTAGTTTATTTATATTTAAGTAAAATTCTATAGTTAAGACTGGCTTCGTATGTCCGAACCTCGTTTTAACTACTTTTTAAATTCTATTTTTAGTCATTTTTAAGTATGGATAGGATTCTTACTTTTTAAAATTTAGATCGGAATTTATTTGCTTTTTATTTTACAAAGGATAAAATCGCACTTAAGAGATCGGTCGATCTAGATTATTTCAGGATTTTTTCATGAATAACGTTAAATGGTACATCATCGCAGGCGCCGTGCTAGGCGTGCTGGGTGCGACGCTGGTGCATTTCGGAAACCCGGGCAATATGGGCGTTTGCGTCGCTTGCTTTTTACGCGATACCACGGGCGCGCTGGGCTTTCACCGAGCTGCCGCGGTGCAATACATCCGCCCGGAGATCATAGGGCTTGTGTTCGGCGGCTTTTTAGCAAGCGTATTTTGGACGCGCGAGTTTGCGCCGGTTACCGGCAGTTCGCCGTTTGCGAAATTTTTCCTAGGGATTTTCGCGATGATCGGTTGCCTCGTATTTTTGGGATGCCCTTGGCGCGCGTTTTTGCGCCTAGGCGGCGGCGATTTGACCGCGCTAGCCGGATTAGCGGGTCTGATCTGCGGCGTACTCATTGGGTTTTTGCTTAAAAAGCGCGGCTATGAGGCGAGTAAAGAGGCAAGGCTTAGCGGCGCGATCGGAATTTTGCCCGTGCTACTGGGCGCTGCGCTGCTTGCGGCCTTGATTTTCGGACTCAAAACGGGCGAGGGCGGCGCGCTTTTTATCTCCGCTAAAGGCCCTGGTTCGCAACACGCTGCGGTAGGCATCTCGCTGGCTGCGGGCATTATCGTGGGTGCGGTGATGCATAGAAGCAAATTTTGCAGCGTCGGCGCGTTCGGTAGAATTTTCCGCGGCGATTTCTCGATGTTTTGGGGCGTGCTAAGCGTCATCGTGTTTGCGAGCATCGCAAATATCGCGTTTGGGCAATACAAACTCGGCTTTGAAGGCCAGCCTATCGCACACAACGATTTCGTTTGGAATTTCTTAGGCATGGTGCTCGCAGGACTTTGCTTCAGCCTCAGCGAAGGCTGCCCGGGCAAGCATCTGGTGCAGGCTGGCACGGGAAATTTAAGCTCGGGCATCTTCGTCATCGGCATGGCGGCGGGCGCCGCGGTCGCGCACAATTTCTTGCTCGCAAGCTCGGCTAAAGGCATCACCGAGTTCGCTCCTTACGCGGTCGCGATCGGTTTTGTTTTCGCGCTTTACGTGGGGATTTTTCAAAGACGCGCCGGCTAACGCAGACGTTAGCAGAACTTGGCTCGGTTCGCTGTCATACGCTTGGTGTAACGGCAAACCCATGCTTTAATTGCAAAATTATATACGGTGAAATTTAAAATCACCGTATAAAATTTTGTGCCGCTATAACTTTAAAAAGCAATTTTTGTGCCTGCGTTAGTAAATTTTAAAGTCATTCTTGCTAGACTACGCATTAAATTTTGCTAAATTTAAGGTTGTTTTTTGGAATTTACTACAATTTTTTCGGTTTTGTTTTTTGCTATTTCGCTGATTTTTGCAGCATTTTTTTTCGAATAGAACTTTTAAAATTGTTGTGGGCATAATTGCACTAATTTATATTTTTGCACTTTGCTTCGATTTGTTGCTATTTTTCGTTTTTGGAAAGCATTTCGGACTATTTGTGATAACATTTTTTCGTACCTCTATAGAAGGCGCTCCGATTGCAAGTTTCGCGCGTGAAATTGCGATTTTGGTGATGATTTGCGTAGCGATCATATTACTTAGTATAATTATTACCGTACGCATTTTGCATTTTCGTCATAGCTCAAAGCTTAGTATTTTATTTATGCCATGTATTTTAACAGCCTTTTTTTTAAATCCTTTTTACGATGCAGCTAGAGAATATTATCTACAACTGAATCCGCCCGTAGAAGCGATTAAGAAGCAGGTTTATCCGTATCTAGCCATTCCACATCCCAAGGCTCCGATAAAGCGTAAAAATATTGTCTATATTTTTTTAGAGAGTTTTGATCGCGCCTATACTGACGAAAGAAATTTTGCCAAACTTACACCACATCTAAATGCGCTCAAAAATCGTATAGATTTTTCTGAAATATACCAAGTAGTAGATACTGGTTTTACTATTAAAGGGCTGTTTGGTTCACACTGCGCTGCAAATTATACGTTTGCATCTGCCAAAGATATGGCTTCTGAAAATTTTATTAAAAATATTGTCTGCGCTAGCGAAATTTTACACTCTTTGGGATACCATACCTATTTTATAAAGGGCGCTGACTTAAATTTTCAGGGTACTAG
>CAURFS010000119.1:0-6419 GCA_963523845.1 uncultured Campylobacter sp.
CGCTAAAGCTTTGCGGCAAAAAGCCAAATTTCGCCTGCGTGCTAAGCTGCCCCTCTTTGAGGCCTAAAATACCCATCATGCACGACATCAGCGTGCTTTTGCCCTGACCGTTAAGTCCTAAAATCGCTAAAATTTGACCGCGCTCAATCTCAAAGCTCAAATTTCTAAAAAGAAATTTGCCCTCTTCGTAGAAAAATCCCGCGTCTTTGATAGAGAGCAAGCTATCTTCTGTTCGCATCGGCGCTCCTTTTTAAGAGGATGGCGAATATCGGGCTGCCGATGAGCGCGGAGATGATGCTAAGCGGCACTTCGCTAGAGCTGATCGAGCGCGATACGTCGTCGATAGCGAGCATAAAAACGGCTCCCGCGACGAAGCAAGCGGGCATAGAGCGCAAGTGATCGCTGCCAAATATCATCCTAGCGACGTGCGGCACCACCAGGCCGATCCAGCCGATGTTTCCGCTGACGCTGACCTGCGCGGCGACTAGTAGGGTGCAGACGATGAGGATGACCGAGCGCAGCCGCACGATGTTTACGCCGAGCACCTTTAGATCGCCGTCTTCGAGGCTGAGTAGGTTAAACCGCCACCGCATCGCGATGAGTGCCGCGACGCAGGGCGCCGAAACGGCGGTAAGCATAATGAGCTTGTCGTAGTCTGCGCGCACGAAGCTGCCAAGCAGCCAATAGATGATGTTTGGCAGCACGTCTTCGTTGTCGGCTAGATACTGCACGAGGCTAGTTAGCGCGGCAAACACGCCGTTTATGACGATGCCTGCTAAGATGAGCGAAAATACGTCGCTGCGCGAGACGAATTTGGCGATAAAATAGAGCATAAAAAGTGCTGCGAGCCCGAAAAAGAAGGCAAAAGCCACGATAAAATAGGAGCCAAAGCCAAGCATTATACAAAGCGCACCGCCAAATGCCGCCGCGGTGCTCACACCCACGATATGCGGGCCTACGAGCGGGTTTTTAAACACCGCCTGAAGCGCGAGGCCGCTAAGCGCCAAGATCCCGCCGCAAAGGCTCGAAAGCAGGGCGCGCGGAATGCGGATATCAAGCACCACGCTCTTTGCCGTTTCATCGGCGGAGGAGCCGAGCAAAATTTTACCCGTCTCCTCTAGGCCAACCGGATACTGCCCGATGCCCAGCGAAACCGCAAACAGCAGCACCCAAAGCAGCAGTAGGGCGGAAAATTTCATTTATAGCTCGTGCGGTAGAATTTTTGATAAAATTCCTCCACTTTTTTGTCAAACTCCGCTTCGTCAAAGTGCGTCGGATAGAGCTTCATCGCTAGCCACCACTAGCCAAGCGCCATGGCTTCGGCAGTCGGATAGCCCCACGCTTTGGCGTATTCGGGCATCATGTAAATTTTATCCTCTTTGACCGCGCTTAAATTTGCAAGCTGAGGGTTGGATTTAAGCTCGGCTGGCACCTGCGGGTAGCGATCCTGCACGAAGATCATCTGCGGCGCCCACGCTAAAACCTGCTCTGCAGATACCTGCTTGTAGCCCTTGATACTCTCCGCCGCGACGTTTTGCGCTCCCGCTCGCATAAACATTATGCCCGTGTATTTGCCGCTGCCGTAGGTTGTGAGATCGGGATTTGCCATGTAAATTTTAGGTCTTTTATCGACGATGAAGTCGCTAAATTTAGCCTTTAGCTGCTCTTGCGAGGTTTTGACGAAGCTTATGAGCTCGGCGGCCTCTTTTTCGCGGTTTGCTACCTTGCCAAGAAGCTCTATGCCGTCGTAAAAGCCCTCAGTGTAGGCCGCCTCGTCGTCTTTGAAGGTCGGATTTAGCTTGCCCTTATCGGCGGCGTCGCTGCGCTGGAAGCTAACGGCGACGACGGGGATTTTGAGCTCCGTCATTTTGTCGATGTATTCTTGCGGGATGTAGTTCGTGACGATCACGACGTCGGGCTTTAGCTTAAGCACCGCCTCGTAGTTGATGACCTTTAGATCGCCGGGGGTTGGCATATCTTTGAGGCTCGGCGCTAGGCGGATGTAGTTTTTGCCGAGCGACTTCTCCCACGACTCCTGCACGCCGACAACCTTATCTAGCGCGTTTAGCTCATTGAGCGCGTTTAGGCTTTGGTGCTGAAGCACGACTATGCGCTTAACCTCATCAGGCAGCGTAACGTCGCGGCCTAGCTGATCGGTTACGACGCGGTCTGCGAAAAGCGAACTCGCGCACAGCGCAAGGGCTAGCGCGAAAGAGTGAAATTTACTCATGTTTTTTCCTTTAATTTAGATTATATACTTCTTAATACGCCTAATTTCGCGTGCTTTTTAGGCGGTTGCGTTTAGAAAATATACTTTGGAATATTATAGATTTTTAATTATAAATTTTAGGTAAAAGATGAAATTTTAAAGTAGGGCGAATTTGAAAATTTACATCGTACGTATGAATTTCGCGTAGAATTTTACGGTGCGATATGGAATTTGTAAAATTTCAAGCGCTCGCACGTAATTTTAGATTGGATTTTATGATTTATTTTGCAGGCGTCGTCCATAAATTTTTATTCCAAAGCTCAGCGCCTGAAATTCCTTTGATCCTAATCCAAGCGATAAGTTCTAAAATTTCAGATAAAAGGATTATCGCGAGTACCATGTACGCTGCAGTTGCACTACTCATTTCCGGCAGTTTAATAAACGAATTGATGATTTCTACAAGTACTAAAGATATAAAATATAACCACGCGTAAGCATAAAAAATTTTACTCTTAGTGGCTTCTCCTAAGTAGCAATATACTATTGCCGGGGCTATGGTGCTGACAATCTTAAACGCTGTAATCGTTACATACCAAATGGTAACAAATTGCGTCTCTTTAATCTCTATAGAGTGATTAAGTCCTATGTCCATAGCCGCTAAAATGCAATAGAATGCCTCCACGAAAGAACCGCCTCGCTCGTGTAAGGTATAATCTAGAGTCTCCAAGCTCACAATATTATTATTCATAGAATGTGGTAAAAGTGAAATAAATACGATAGCCCAAAGCACTCGGGCGATAAAGTTAATCAAATACGCCCTAAATACCTTGCTAGCGGAGATATCCGAGATCATTTTGGTTGCCGAGAGTTTAAAAATCATCGAAGCGAAAATTATGGCGACTATTGCGGCAGCGGCGGCGAAAAACACTCTCATCGTAATGCCGTGCAAAAACTCGCAACAAGCCCAAATGATCAGATAACAGCAGATCGATAAAACGCTAGAGGTTATACCGCGAAATTTTATGGCGCTTAAAGTATCACGCTTCATTTTTTGCCTTTAGATTTTTAAAATTTTATGGCGGATTATACTTGCAGGGTTTGAAATTTAGATAAATTTTAGAAACCCCGCGTTACCAAATTTTAAAATTTCGCGCCGAGTGCGATAAATTTACTAAGAGCGATACGAGGGGGAGGGCGTAAGCTAAAATTTGAATGGAATTTTAATCTATTTTGCCTTAAAAGGTTGAATTCCAAAATAGGGGCAGCAAATTATCAATTTACGAGTGAACGTAGGGCAATTTGGTTTTTGCGTTATAAATTATGAAATTTTATTTTATCCTGCGCGGCGTGTCTATATCATAAAGTAATTAATTTTAAATTTAAAAGCTAAATGGAACGATAAGTAAGGCAGAATATAAAACCTAATGATAGAAAATTTACATTTAATCTTTTGGGTTCTTTAGACGATATACGATAATTAGTGTTGAAAAGCGCCAAAATCCCCATAGTTTTAGATATTTTATATTGAAAACTATAATTTTCAAGTAAAAATTCAATACGAAATTCAAGTATAATTATATGAATAATTTCATGTATTTTTGATTCATTCGGCGCTTATTTGGAAGAACTTTTTATAACTATAGATTTAGCGTGACTTCAAATGAAATCAACAGGACGAGATATGTTTTTGCAAGAATGAAATAGGAGATAAATATCTAAATTGGGCAGAAATAAAATTTTGCTTATAGCAAGGAGTTAAATTTAAAATATGGAAAGTTTTGCGCCCAGAAAACGCTCTCTTCTATTCAATAACCAGGCGCATTAAATACATATCCTCGCCGTCGATTACGCTGATTTCGGAGCTTTTGCAGCGAGGGCAAGAAAAGTCGTTCTGTGCCAAATCTCCGCTAAAACCGCAGTTTTTGCATTTTACGACGATCTCTTGGGTATGGATGACGAGATCTGCATTTTCGCAGACGGTGCCTGCGCGAAAGACTTCGTAGCAGTTTTGCAGATAATGCGCTTCCACGCCGCTTAGTCGCCCTATTTTTACGTGCAGTTCCCTTATCTGCGGACTTTTTGCGCTAGATATATCACGGGACGCCTGCGGATTTGTATCAAAGTTTTCAGTAAAATCGCCTTTTTTGTCGTTCGAGTCCATATTCGCAATGCCCCTATTTTCGGCATTCTTGGTGTCTATTATGTCGGTATTTGCAGAGTCTGTATTTCTAGCGGTATCGGCAATATCACAGCGATTTTTATCGCCCTGCTCGGCCGCGCCTTTTTTCTTTGCTTTTTCAGCGTTTAGCGCCTTTTCACATAGCGCCACAAGATCCGCTACGATCGATAGTTCATGCATTTTTCCCTCTAAATTTTACGGCCGCGCCGTATTTTATGCGAAATTTTGTTGTAATTTAAAAATGCGCCTGAAATTTAGGCTTAAATTTGCCGAATTTGCACGAAAATTTAACAAATCCTCGGCAGTAGCTCGCCCTTTGGAAGTTCCAAAAATCGCTGCGAGCCATAGGCGTTTTGCAAAATCACTCGCCCTTTTGTAGCATAGGGAGCTTGAAATTGTTCCGCCCTATTTTCTGACGCCGCGTGTATATCGTTTGCACCCGTAGATTCGTCCTGCGTATCAAGTCTAAGCGTTAAAGCGCCCTTAAATTCGCCTTTGTCGTGCCCTGCTTCGCGTACCTCACCGATGATTGCGGCATTTGCGTCAAATTCGCGCAGTATCTCAAGCGCCCGATCCGCCTCGGCGTCATCTTCTACGATCGCTACGAACGTGCCTTCGTTTGCAAGCTCGTACGGCTCGAAGCCTAGCAGTTCGCACACACCCACTACTTCGTCGCTGATTTTGATATCCTCTTCGCGCACCAAAAATTCAAGCCCACTAGAGCTTGCAAATTCATTCAGAACCGCGCTGAGCCCGCCGCGCGTCGCATCTCGCATCGCATGGATCTTCACGCCTTGCAAGATCAGCTTTTCGACCGCAGCGCAAAGCGGTTTGCAGTCGCTTTGCAGCTCGCTGCTTAGCGCGATCTCGTCGCGCGCCGCGAGTATCACTGCTCCGTGTCGCCCGATGTCGCCGCTAAGCAGGATTTTTGCGCCCGCTTTGATGTTTTGCACGCGCGCAGGTCGCAAAACACGGCCGATACCGCTAGTGTTGATGAAAATTTTATCGCATTTGCCGCGCGGCACAACCTTTGTATCGCCGCAAACGATACGAACGCCGCAGCTTCGCGCGGTGCTCGCCATCGAGTCCAGGATGCGTCGCAGCTCGCTTAGGCTAAGCCCCTCCTCGATGATGAGCGCGCAGCTTAAAAACAGCGGCTTGGAGCCTACCATCGCAAGGTCGTTGACGGTGCCGCAAACGGCGATCTTGCCAATGTCGCCGCCCTTAAAAAACAGCGGCGTGACCACGAAACTATCGGTGCTGAAAGCTAACTCGCTGCCGAAGCTCGCTAAATTCAAAGCGGAGTTCGCCGCGCGATCAAAACCCGCCCCGGCGTCTAAATTTAGATCGTCTAAATTTAAATTTAGTATCGCACTGTCGTTGTTCGCGCGTAAAATTTCATTATCAAACGCCGCAAAGATCGTCTCGTTGATGAGCCTATTCATCTCCTCGCCGCCGCCGCCGTGGCTTAAAAGTATAGTTTCGTTCAAATTTTTCCTTTTCACTCGGTTTTAAATTTACAAGTCCGTATTGCGCAGTTAAACAAGCCGTGCCGCTACGGTGCCGCGCAAAATTTTAAAGCAAATTTAGTGCAACGATTCCGCTTCAGTTAAAAATTTTAAAGCATGACTTATTTTTAAAATTTACGCTCTGCTAGCCGGATACCGCGCGCAAAATTTAGCCCGCGTTTTTGACGTCGCCGTATTTATAGTACGCCGCGCATGCGCCTTCGCTTGAGACCATGCACGATCCTATCGGGTTTTGCGGCGTACAGTGCTTGCCGAAAACCTTGCAATCATAGGGGCTTTTTTTGCCGCGCAAAATTTCGCCGCAGATACAGGCCTTGCTCTCGGGAGCGCTCTGTACGCTGCAATCAAACTGCACCCTGGCATCCAGTGCCGCGTACTGCGGGCGCAACTTCATGCCGCTTTTTGGAATTTCGCCGAGCCCTCGCCACGGAAAATCGCAAATTTCAAAATATTTATCTATCAAATTTTGCGCTTTTTGGTTGCCGCCCTCTTTTACGACGCG
>CAURFS010000120.1:0-6322 GCA_963523845.1 uncultured Campylobacter sp.
CCCTATCTCGCCGCGGCGCAGCGCGGGCAGGTTCGGCTCGATAAATCTAAACCAAAACCTCGCAAAGTTGCTGCTAAAATGGACTTTGTCGGTGATATGGTAGCGGCGTAGCGCGCGCGGTAGGCGGTCGTTTTTACGAGCTTTTTGCGCCCTTTGCTCGCTTGATTTTTCGGTGATTAGAAACTTCGCGTTTATGAGATCTGCGGTGATTTTTTGCGCCGTAAATCGCGGCAAGATTTTTGAAATCCCTATTTTTTTGCGGTCGCTTCTAGCGAATTTCATCAGCGCCTTTTTGATCTGCTCTTCGCACTCGCCGCCGAATTTAAAACGCTCGCCGAGACGTTCAAAGCAGAGCAAAATTTCATTTTCGATCGCCTCGAAAACGTCCGCGTAGCCGCTTATGCAGCCGATCTCGTCAAATACGAAATGAAACTGCAAAATCGCATCGATACCAGCATCGCCCAAATTTCGCGCAGTGTCTTTTAACTCGTAAATTTCGCCCTCCTTGCGGGCGTAATTTTAGCGAGTTTGGATATAATTTGCAAAAATTTTGGAGTCGCGCTTTGGATTTTCAAACGATCAAAGAAAATATCATCTTAAAAGAGGGGGTCAAATACTTCGATTTCGCCGCCTCGGGCCTTGCATATCGCCCTATAGAAGCGGAGATCGAGCGCGTGCTTGCAACATATGCCAACGTCCACTCCGCAGGTGGAACAAACGCCGAGATTACTAGCGATTACTACGAAAACGCAAGAGCCAAAATCAAAGAGCTTCTAGGCTGCGAGGAGCGCTACTACCTGATCTCGTGCGGATTTGGCGCTACTGCGGCGATTAAGAAGCTTTGGGAAATTTTAGGCATATACCTGCCGCCTGCGACGCGAGATAGGCTCGGCTTGCGGCGCGAGAGCATAAAAGAGCTGCCGCTTTTCATCATCTCACCTTTTGAGCATCATTCCGTTGAGATTAGCCTAAGGCGGGGACTTTGCGAGGTAGTACGCGTGCCGCTGGATGGAAGCGGGCTGATGGATTTTTCGCGGCTGGACGAAATTCTATCCGCAAACAAAGGGCGTGAAATTTACGGCGTACTTACCGCGGCATCAAACGCGACGGGGCTTAAGCTCGATTACAAGCGCGCTTACTTGATGCTTAAGGCGCACGGCGGGCGGCTGTTTGTGGACGCTAGCGCGCTCATCGCGCACGAAACCGTAGATCTTGGCTTTTGCGACGGTATGTTTTTCGGCGCGCACAAGCTTTTGGGCGGAGTGGGCGCCAGCGGGATTTTGGCGGTGCGAAAGGAGCTTTTGCTCGGCGAGGAGCCGACGTTCGCGGGAGGCGGCACGATCAAATACGCGGATGCCCTAACGCAGCGCTTTATAATCGATAAGGAGCGCTTGGAGGAAGCGGGCACGCCCGGTATCATCGCGCTGGTGCGAACCTATCTTGCTCTAAAGCTTCGCAAAAGCGCGGGGCTAGAGGCGATAAAGTCGCGCGAAGAGGCTATTTGCAGACGCTTCATAAGTGAAATTTCAAAAATCCCCGAGATTGAAATTTACGGCAATCTCACCGCGCCGCGCGTGCCGATCTTTGCTTTTAATATGAAAGGTCTCGGCGCAGACGCGCTAACTGGGGTGCTCGGGCAGAAATTTGAGATCCAGACCCGCGCAGGATGCGACTGCGCCGCGCCTTACGGCTTTGATCTGCTCGGCTTGCAGCCCGATACCGAAATGTCGCGCAAACCCGCTTGGGTACGGGCTAGCTTCTCGTTCATCCACGACGAAAGCGACGTGGATTTCTTAGCGGAGGCGCTAAGACAGATCGCTCAGATCCGCGATAAAATCACCTTCGTAGCGGGCAAATATCGCTGCGGCAGCATAAATTGAGCTCGCGAAATTTTATAGCAAGAGCCGCTTTTAAATTTTACGGCGCGGGATTTTGCGACATAAAATTTTGTCGGTGAAATTTCGTAGCGTAAAATTTTATGGCTTGGAATTTTAAAGCGCATAATTTTATGCGCGGCTCGGGTAGCAGATACTCCGTGCCGATTGGGACGTGAAATTCTTTGGCATAAAATTTCGCGACGCGGGATTTTGAAATTTTAAATTGCGGGCTAAATTTTGGCGGTAAATTTTGTGCTGAGGAGTTTTGCGCCGTAAAATTTGATCGGTAAAATTCCGTGCCGCGCGGATAAATTTTTACACTGCCAAGTTTTAAAATTCCGAAATTTCAAAATTTTGTTATTCAAGTAAGCTTTGCGGATTTTGTATTTCGTGAACGCATGGAAAATTCTGCGCCGTGGAATTTGTGCCGTAAAATTTTGAAATTTTACAAAGCTGAATTTTACTCGGCAGACTTCCGCGGCGAGAAATTTTACTGCATAGCCCGTGGCGGCGTAAATTGACGCGGCCGTCCGAAAGCTGAATCAGGGCGCGAGCAGTTGCGATAAGAGTGCAAATTTTAAGAGGTGAAATTTTACGCAGATAAAAGGCGCAAAATTTCACCTAATTTACTCGCCGAATTCCTTCTGCAGTCTATAAACCTTATCGTAATCGACCCCCTCGATGATGCGCGGGCGCGAGGCGTTAAAATCGGCATTGATCACCGAGCGAGCGGGGTCAAACTCGGGCAGGTCGGTCATCTCTAAAATTTCTGCAATCGCGTGGATGAGATCGTCGTTTAAAAACGGCCTGTCTTTGGCTGCCGCGATGCGCGCCCAAAGATCAGCGTTTTGCTCTTTGAACTTATCCGACGCCATGAAAATCAGCGGGATTTCGAGCGTGAAGCGGTTGATGCCGCCATGGATCAGCTTGCCGCGGTATTGATAGAGGCTCTGGGCATGGTCGCTGAAATAGACTATCAGCGTGTTGTCGCTCGCAAAAATTTTATAAATTTCGCTCACTATAAAATCGTTGTATGCCACGGTGTTTAGGTAGTGCGCAAGCTCTTTTTTCTGCCCCTCATCCAGCGGCTCGCGCGAAATATCCGCGGCGCTAAATTTAGCAAAGCTTTTCGGATAGCGAAACTCGTAGCTCGGGTGCGAGCCCATCAGATGAAGGATGAAAAATTTATCCTTTTTCTGCGTGCCGTTTACCTCTGCGGCGGAGCTTTCATCCTTGCGCGCAAGAGGCGATCTTTTCGCGCCGGATTTGAAATTTCTTATACTAGGCAGCATAACTTCGTCTAGCGAGTAGGCGTATTTGTAAACCGGGATTTGATTCGTAAAGTCCGAATGATCCGTCATCTGCGCGCTCGCGCCGCTTGCTACCGCCCACTGCCCGTAGCGCTCCTGGTTACTGATCCAAAAGGTCTCGTAGTTTGCGAGCCGCGCGAGATTTACGATGTCGAGGTTGGCGCTCCACGGGCGCTGTTTTTCGCTCTCGTAATTTCCGAAATTTAGCACGTATTTTAGCACGTCGTTGGTCTTGGCACCCGGCGAGACGACATCGCTAAAGGCGATTAGATTTCCGCTTTGCTCAAGCGCTTGCAGATTCGGTGTGGTGGGCAGATAGTAGCCGTATAGGCTCATAAAATTTCGCTGCAGGCTCTCTCCGATAATAAAAACGACGTTTGAGATGCGGTTTGGCGCGGTTTTATGCGAGTGTGAGGCGTAAATGCTTTGGTATCCAGCTTGCAGCTCGCGCACGCTTTTAAAATCGGCGCCGAAATAATCCTTTGTAACGAAAGCAAAGTTATAAATCGGAATTTTATTTAGCGCGATTATGACGCTGGCGCGCATTTTCGAGCTTTTGGCTACGTAGCTTTTAAACGCCGCATGCGCGATAAAAACAAGCAAGCTAAGCAGAAAGACTAGCTTTATTGCGCGACATAGCTTCATCCGCACTCGCTGGCTCACTCTAAGCCTAAGAGTGGTGATGACGAAAATTAAAAGCGCCAAAAAAGCCGCGATAAGCTTGAAATTTAAAAACGCATGCGCGAACTCAAAGGCCTCCTTGGGCGTCGTTTGCACCAGCGCATCCAGCGTGCCGTGCGAGTAGGTAAGCTCCAAGCTAAAGATCAAAAAAATCTGAGCGATCGCGAAGATTGTGTTTAGCGCCAATAGCGCAAAGGCGAGAATTTTATATAGCCTAGCGCTGTAAAAGCTAAGCGCGTAAAGCGCGAAAAAAAGTATCGTCACGCCGCAGATAGCAGACGCCACGAAAAACAGCGCTTGCGCAGAGAGTAGCTCGCCGCTGCGCGCGATAAGAAGCAACCCGAGCGCTAAATTTAATACAAAAACTAGCGTGTATGCGTTTAGCACCGCGCCGTCAAATACCGATAGGAGGCTAAATCTGTCTTTTAAAAATGCGCCGATATTTTTTGCTAGGCTCATGAAATTCCTTTGATGATTGCGTTTAAAAAACGAAGATAAAAAATACGACGCCGATTAGAATTCTATAAATTCCAAACGGGATGAAATCGAACTTCGAGACGAAGCTTAGAAATAGCTTGATCGCCGCAAGTGCCACGACGAACGCCACTACGCCGCCTATGAGAAAGGTCGTGATATTGTCGGAGTTTTGCGCGAAGGTGTCTAAATTTTTATAGGTGTCGTAAAAGGTCGCCGCAAACATCGTAGGGATCGCGAGCAGGAAGCTAAAGCGCGCGGCTAGGTTCCTGCTTAGCCCGCACAAAAGCCCTGGTAGCGCCGCTGCGCGAAGTGCCCGGCACCATCGCAAAACATTGCGAAAGTCCGATGATAAAGGCCTGAACGTATGAAATTTGATCTAGATGCTCTAGCTCGCCTTCCCTAGGGCGCGCCTTACGAAAGAGCTCGACCGCGATAAAAATAACGCCCCAGCCGATCAGCGCGTAGGCGACGGTCTGCGGCGCGAATAGCGATTTGATGCTTTTATAGAGCAAAAATCCGATAGCGGCTGTAGGGATGAAGCCTACGACGAGCTTGCACCAGAGTTTAAAATCGACCAAAAGCCGTTTGTAAAACATCGCGACGACCGCTAGGATCGAGCCTAGCTGGATAACGACCTCGAAGCATTTAAGCGTATCGGTCTGCTGTAAGCCCATCAGTTTCGCTGCTAGGATCATGTGTCCGGTCGAGCTTACGGGCAGAAACTCCGTCAGCCCCTCGACGATGCCTAAAATCACGGCGTCAAATATATTCATCCATTTTTTCCTTTAAATTTGCTAAATTCTGCGTAATCGAAGCGGGTTTGTAGATCGCCTCTACCATAGCGATATAATCCGGCTTGAGGGCTAAAATTTCATTTAAATTTTCTAAGCTTATGCCGCCGATTACGGCGATTGGGAGGTTTAAAGATTTTCGCGCCTCTTGCACGAGCGCATCGGGGCAAAGCGGCGCATCGGGCTTTGTCTTGCCGCGCCTGAGCGAGCCGAAGGCTACGTAGCTAGCGCCCTGCGCCTCGGCCTTTTGCGCGCGAGCA
Source organism: uncultured Campylobacter sp. (assembly GCA_963523845.1). Classification (GTDB taxonomy): domain Bacteria; phylum Campylobacterota; class Campylobacteria; order Campylobacterales; family Campylobacteraceae; genus Campylobacter_B. The sequence goes on from CAURFS010000120.1 coordinate 5,397, forward strand.
AGATCAGCATAGCAGCTAACGCCGATGATCTTATCCGCGCCTAAAAACTCGCGCACCTGCGCCGTCTCGCCGTCATCCTTTCCGATATGCACGCCATGCGCGCCTAGCTTTTTAGCAAGCGCTGCATCGTCGTTTATGATGAGTTTGGCGCCGTAATCCTCGCAAAGACCGATGAGAGAGCGGATTAAAGCTTCATTCCGCGCGGCGAGCTTACTGCGATACTGCACGAGCTTTACGCCGCAGCGCAAAATTTCATCTATCTGCGAAAAGATAGTTTGCGGCGGCGTTAAGGCATCGTCGCTAAGCGCGTAAATTTCACTCATCTATCTTTTTCGGCATCGGCACGCCGTTTAGGATGCAGTTGGTAACATCCCAAAATTTTGCGCTATACATTCCGCGCTTAGCCTCTTTGGCTTCCTCGGCGGCTTTTAAAAGTAGTTCGCTATCGTCGGTTATCGGCACGGCAAACCCTGCTGCCACTAGGTCTAATCGCAGATTGCTTTTAGGATCGCTTGCGTCGCAGACATAGGCGTCATTGCCACGATCGATTAAATTTACGTAGTAGCGCTTGCCGGGTTTTATCACGGACTCGAGAGCTTTTTTATATTCTTTGTCGAATTTCCTTAGCTCTTTGGCGTCCGTTATGCACCTTGAAGCGCCCGCGGCGATTATGTTTAAATTTTTTAAGTCGCAGGGGAAGAAACGATCTTTTTGAGCCTTTCTGAAGGTAAAAACTAAGCTTCTGCCGTCATTGCCAAGACCTGCAAACGCAGCGATGCCGTATCTGTCTTTTTGCTCCGCAAAGCTCTGCGTGCAGAGCAAAATCGCAAGTGCTGGAAATATCTTTTTCATAGGATTCCTCTTAGGCGGCGCAAATTCTATGAGAGGAATTTGCGCCTAAATTTTGCGGATTATTTTAAATTATA
>CAURFS010000121.1:0-6249 GCA_963523845.1 uncultured Campylobacter sp.
ATTTTACGGCGCGATCGGTACCGGCAAGACCCGCAGATTGCGGTCTTTGATCACCGAAAAGAAGCTTGCGGTAAAAAATTTCCGCTACGTTTGCCTACACGAAGGCTTTGAATACCGTGATTTCATCGACGGATTTTACGGCGAAAGCTTCATTAGCGGCGAGTTTAAGGCGCTGTGCAAAGAGGCGCTAAACGATCCGAAGGGCGAGTATTATTTTCTGATCGACAATGCAAGCGCTGCGAGCTTGGATAAAATTTTTGGCGAGGCGGCGGTACTTTTGGATCGTCGCTACGACGAGGAAGACGAGCTTTCGCTTATCCGCACGAAAAATTCCCACGTAATCGATGGCTTTGAAGATGGCGAGAAAGCGCGCGCCAGCGTCGTTTTAAAGGACGGCTGCTCATATTTTGCGGTGCCTAAAAATTTATACGTTCTATGCACTCTAAGTGAGCACAAATGCGTTTCGCCCTCGATCGCAAAGGCGTTTAGATGGATCAGATGCGAGTGCGATTACGGCGCGCTTGAGGATTATTTAAGAGATCGCGAGATCGTAAATGCAAGCGCGGTCGTTGCGGTTTGCAAGGCGCTGAATAAATTTATCGCCGATGAGGCAAGCGGCCTTTGCGCGATCGGACACGGCGTATTTATGGGGCTAGCGCGCTATCAAAGTGGCGCGCAGATCATGCAAGAGGGGCTAAATGGCTTTTTCGCCGAGGTGCTTGAGCCGATCTTTAGGTGCTCGGCAAGTGGCGAAGATACCGCTACGAGCCTTGGCGAGCGCATAGCTGAAGCTAAGGATGTGTTTAAATTTTAATATTTTGGTTTGAATAGATTTTTAAGTAAATTTTGTAATAACGGAATTTTATATGGAGTAAAAACAATGGCTGATAATATTGTAAATAATCATAAATATGATGCAGAATATATTAGCTATATTAGAAATGGTAATTCCGCCGCAGTTCTTATTACTAGAGATTTGGTGAAAAGCGTAAACACAATTGGCAAGTGGATTGATATCATTGAGAGCAATATTCGCGGCAGAATCGACGGAAGAATCAATTTTAACTATTTCATTGTTGAAATTTTTCCTAGAAAAACTAAGCCGGATTATTCCAAGGCAGCGTCAGAGTATGATAAAAAATATATTACTTGGCAAACGGCTTGCAAAGATATAAAAAATGCAAGAAACGTCGGTTACAAAGGCTCCCGATATAAGATATGGTGCAGCTTGTATAATGACAGGAAGAAAAAAGTAGTACGGAAGTATTATAATAAAAAGTTTGGTAGGTGGATGCCAGATGGGTGGCTACCTACCGATTCATGTGTTTTAAAAGATAAAATAGAATTTATTGATAACTGGAAATATAAGATCAAATCCATAAAAGAATTATAAAACGACTTAAACGAAACTTCACTAGTTTTGAATTAAGACTCGAATAATAAATTTAGCCCAAAAGCCCCGCGCCTTTTACCTTCTGCGAGCGATCCGCCGCGTAGAACCTCTTCCCGCCTACTACTTTGCCGCCCTCGATTTTGCCGCCCTTTACGTCGTATTTCCAGATCGGCGCGGCCGCCTTGAAATCCTCCACAAACTCGTTTATTAGCGCCAGAGCGACTTTACGCTGCGGGCTTACGACGCCTGCTACGTAAGAGCTTTCGTGGATAGGCACATCCCCGTTTGCATGTGCAAAAAGCACAAATGCTCCCTGTGCCGCGGCCTTTTGCTGCCACGCTTCAAACCAAGTTTGCAAAATCGGCTCATAGATATCGAAGCTCAGCGCGCAGATGCCGCCCTCTTCGCGCACGATGCCTACGAAGGTAATGAACGCGCCGCAATTTGCGTACTTAAATTTAGCGTACCAGCGCGATAAAATCGCATCTACGTTCAGGCTGCCCTCATAAATTTCAGGCTCGATTCCGTTTAAAAGTTCTGGATTAAATTTAGCCTCGCTCATCGCCGCCTCCTAAGCTTAGCCGCCGCAAACGGGAGGCAAAAGGCTCACGCGATCGCCGGATTTGAGCGCGAAATTCGCATCATAAATCATCTTATCATTTACTGCTACGGCGCAGTTTGCAAGCCACTCTCGCAGGCTTTCGTCCTTTTGCAGCTCCGCTTTTACCTCCTGCAAGGAGTTTGCGTTTAGGCGCAGGGGCTCGCGCCCGATCGGCCCTAAAAATTCTATCTCTACCATTTTTATCCTTTTTTAAAGATTGAGCGATTTTAACTAAAAATTCATAAAATTTTATATAATTGCGTAAAAATTTAATGAGGAAAAACGATGAAAATCGATGAAATTTCGACCCCCGCTTACGTGTGCGAGGAGCAAAAACTGGTAAAAAATTTAGAAATTTTACGCGGCGTAGGCGAGCGAAGCGGCGCAAAAATTCTATGCGCGCTAAAAGGCTTTGCGTTTAGCTTCGCGATGCCTTACGTTGGCAAATACCTCTGGGGTGCGACTTGCAGCGGTCTGCACGAGGCAAAATTTGCCGCAGAATTTATCAAAAACGGCGAGATCCACACATACTCGCCCGCGTTCAAAGAGGATGATTTGGATGAAATTTTAAAAATTTCAAACCACATCGTGTTCAATAGCGCCGCGCAGTGGCAAAAATACCGCACAAAAGCGCTTGCTGCAGGCGCATCGTGCGGACTGCGGCTAAATCCGCAGACCTCCTTCGCACCCAAAGACGCTTACAATCCGTGCGGCAGCTTTAGCAGGCTCGGGATGAGCCTTGAAGCGCTACAGCGGGCGATCTTGCAAGACGGCGAGTTTTTGCGCGGCATCTCGGGGCTACATTTTCACGCGCTGTGCGAAGAGAGCGCTCAGAGCCTAGAGCGGGTACTTGAGGTTTTCGAGGCGAAATTCGGCAAGTATTTTAGAGCTCTATAGTGGCTAATTTTCGGCGGCGGTCATCATATCACGCGCGCAGGTTACGACGTGGAGCTACTGATAGATCTGATCAAAAAATTTCGCGAAAAATACGAAGTCGAAATTTATCTCGAGCCGGGCGAGGCGGTAGGTTGGGAGTGCGGATATTTGGTCGCTAGCGTGCTTGACATAGTAGAGAACGGCGCTAAAATCGCTATTTTAGACGCTTCCGCTGAAGCTCATATGCCCGATACCGTGCTGATGCCGTATCGTCCTGCGGTACGCGGCGAGAGTAAGAGCGGTAAATTTAGCTATCGCTTCGGCGGCAATACCTGCCTCGCAGGCGACGTCGTGGGACTTGAGAGCGGGCAGCCCGAGTATAAATTTGACGCGCCGCTAAACATCGGCGATCGAGTGATTTTCGAGGATCAGATCCACTACACGATCGTGAAAAACACGACCTTTAACGGCATCAAGCTGCCCGATCTCGTCTTAGCGGACGAGCGCGGAGAGGTTTTGGCAATCAAAAAATTCGGCTACGACGAGTATGCGCGGCGAAACTAGCGCCGCACTTAATGCAAAAATGTAATTTTGCTTTGTAAGAAAATTTTTTGCAAAAAATGATATAATCGGCTCGAATTTTATATCTAAGGAAATCCATGAAAAGATTGTTTCTCGCGCTTTTTACCTGTATTTATGCGCAGGCCGAAGAGAAAAAATATGCCGATATCGTGCAGGGAAATAGCGATGTTTGGGGCAATGCAAGGCTTGAAAACATCGATAGCTACGGCAATGGCTTCGGTCCGATTTTTCTGCAATTTCAAGGACATCTGCAAAGCTCGGGCTTTTTTGCTTGGTTGGCGCTGGGTGCGGTTTTGGGCGTAATCATAGCTTTTATTGGGCACTACGCGATCATAGGACCGAAGCACTTCGATCATCATGCGGGCAAGCCGATCTATGCGTTTAATAAATTTGAACGACTATACCATCTTGTAGCGGCCGTCGCATGGGCGATTTTGGTTCCGACCGGCTTGATTATGATGTTTGGCGAAGAATTCGGCGGCGGCGCTTTCGTGAGATTTTGTAAAAACGCTCACGGACTGGCTACGATAGCGTTTGCAATCTCCGTCGTGCCGATGTTCTTGCTGTGGTTTTGGCGTATGCTACCGCGAGCTTACGATATCAAATGGATGATGATCGTGGGCGGCTATTTAAGCAAAAAGAAGCGCGCGATCCCTGCGGGTAAATTTAACGCAGGCCAAAAGGCGTGGTTTTGGGTCGCGACTTTAGGCGGTATAGTGATGATAGCGACGGGTGCGTCAATGTTTTTCCTAGACTACGATATCCCCGCAATGAGAAGTGCGCTAGGTATGAGTCAGATCGAAATTTTAAGAGCAAGCGCGATTATTCATAATTTTTTGGGCGCGGTCTGCGCGGTGTTTTTGCTCGTACATATCTACATGGCGGTCTTTGCGATCAGCGGTGCCATCCACTCGATGATCGACGGACACAAGCCGGAGGAGGAAGTTTACGTACTTCACCACTACTGGTATCGCGAGCTGCTCGATAAAGGGCAGATCGCTAAATCGCAATTTGAAGCGAAGTACCCGCGCTTATAACTTGGGTAAATTTTATGCGGGCCTGCTTGCGTGCGGCTCGCATTAGCTTTGAGGTTCAAAGAATTTTTATTTTAAGGATTTCACATGCAACTAGATTGTCGCAATTTAAATTGCCCGGAGCCGCTTTTGCGCACCAAAAAAGCCCTCGGCGAGCTAAAAATCGGAGAGAGTTTAGAAATTTTAGTAAACGACGTAGCGCCTCGTGAAAACATAAAACGCTTTTTGGCTAAAAACGGCTTTGAGGCGCAAATTTCACAAGCGGGCGCCGACATGCTTATAAAAACCGTAAAAACGGACGAGCTGAAAAATGCAAATATCGACGATATTTATTGTAACGTCGCGGCGCCGAAAAGAGGCAAGGTGATATTTCTAAACGAGGAGCAGTGCGGAAGCGGCCCGATCGGAAAAAGCCTGCTTGCTAAATTTTTAGGCGCGGCGCTAAATTTAGACGAAAAGCCAGTGAAGGTGATCTGCGTAAACAACGCCGTGCGCATAACTACCAACCGCGGCCACGAATGCTTTGAGGCGATCAAGAAGCTAAACGAAGCGGGAGCTGAAATTTTAAGCTGCGGAAGCTGCCTAGAGGGTTACAAACTGGTCGATAAGCTCGCGATCGGCGAGATTTCAAATGCATACGAAATCATGGACGTCCTATCGAAATACGAAGTAATCAAGCTATGATCTACAGAGATTTTAACCTAAATTTATTGCAGCCGCCGGTTGAGCCGCCAAGCTTGACCCGGCGGGTCTAACCGAAAATCTTGGAAATTTAATCGAGCCCAATGCAAACCTGCTGTCGTCCGTCTGCAGCAACGAAGATGCGAGCGTATTTCGCATAAGCGACGATCTTGCGCTCGTGCAGACGCTCGATTTTATCACCCCTTTGGTGGACGACCCGTTTATTTTCGGACAGATCGCGGCGGCAAACTCCCTAAGCGACGTATTTGCAATGGGCGGTGAAGTGATAAATGCCCTAAATATCGTGGGTTTTGACGATTGCCATTTCTCAAACGAAATTCTACGCGAAATTCTGCGCGGCGGCAAAGACAAGATCAAAGAGTGCGGAGGGGCCTTGGTGGGCGGCCACACCATCTCTACTCCCGAAATTTATTACGGACTTAGCGTCACGGGGCGCGTGAATCCGCGTAAATTTTGGAGCAATAATACAGCTCGCGAAGGCGACCTGCTGATCCTAACAAAACCCCTCGGCACGGGCATCATCGCTACGGCTATTAAGGCGAAATTTCTTAAATTTGAAGAATTTCGTGACGCGGTAGAGAGCATGATTTTGTTAAATTTTTATGCCGTGGGCGCGTTAGCGGGTCTAAAAATACATGCCGCGACCGACGTGACGGGCTTTGGGCTGCTTGGACACGCCCTTGAGATGATAAATGAGAAGGTAAGTTTTAAAATTTATCCTAGTAAAATTCCGCTTTTAAAAAGCGCCCTCAAATGCCTTGATGAGGGGCTGATCCCTGCAGGAAGCTATAAAAATTTAAAATTTATCACACCGGGCGTCGATTCCGAGCCGGACATAGCGCTTTGCGACGCACAAACCAGCGGCGGACTTCTGCTTGCCGTAGCGGAAAAGGACGCGGCGCGAGCGCTTGTAAATTTAAAAAACGCAGGCTACGCTAGTAGCGCTATCGTCGGCGAAGTAGTAGGGCACTCCGAACATAAAATTTATTTAGTTTAAAATCTTTTTTATTCAGCCCCCTTTAAGCATTGCTCTTGTATAATCACAATTCTGTTTCGCACCG
>CAURFS010000122.1:0-6249 GCA_963523845.1 uncultured Campylobacter sp.
TTTTTGCTTATTTGTTAGCGTTGTCTTTTTTTATTTTTGGTGTACTACGAGCGATCAATTTTGAGGAGTTATTTTATAAATTTAAGCGTCTGTGTAAATTTAAATTGCTCTATAAATTTCACGAACCGGAAAATTTCGTCACATATAAACTGCGCAAATACCGTCTGAAATTTTAAAAAATTGTGAAAAGATCACGGCAGGTTCGCAAAAAAATCATATAGAAAATGCACATTCCTACTATCCTTAAGCAGTAAAATTACTGCCGTTTTCGAAGCCGTAAAATTTCGCTACTGCTAGCTTTGGATGAAATTCTATCGCCAGATATTCTCGATCAAAATTTTAACTCGGGCGAGCTAAGATTGTCGCTAGAAATTCTCGCATCTCGAGTATTCTTGATTAAAATTTTAGAGATCGGGCATTACCGCTGGTTTTTATCCTAGCCGCTACGCGCCGTTTTATCGCAGCCCTACCGACGCCGCTTCTGCCTCTGATTAAAATTTGATCTTTAAAAAAAGCTCATCTGACGCCGCTAAAATCAAAATTTAGCCGCTACGCCAATAGTTTTAATAAAATTCAGACGCCGCCTCCGCCGACACCTATTCAATCAGAATTTTATCGCGGCTGCTGCAAGTAGTTTGCGATCAAAATTCTATCATCGCCAATTGTATATCAAAAGCCCTGCCGCCGCTGCCTCACCGCCACCTCCGCCACTACTGCCCTATCTCCACCGCAGCCGACACAGCAAACGCCGCAAATCCGTCCGCCCTTTAACTGCCAAACCCGCGCGTAAAGCGCAAGCGGTCGCCCCATTACTGTGCCACGACGACAGATCCGCGATAAAATTTTCGCCGCCGCGCAGTGTGTCAAGCCAAACGCTGCAAATTTTAAAATTTAAACCGCCTCTCGCCGCGCGGCACCGATAAATTCCAACCGATAAACTCCGCTAGCTAATCCATTATTTCCGCATAAATCATAAATTTCCATAAATTTAACGCCGCCATTCTTGCTTTATATTAAAATTTCGCTAAAATTACCGCATTAAATTTGAAGCGCAAACGGCTTAGCTTAAACCGCTTGCGGGCAAATTAAATCCATTCAAGGAGCTTTTATGAGCGGTATTGCGTTAATCATCTGCTTCGCCATAGCGGTCGTCGTGATGATTTTTTTGATCTCCAAAGCAGGCGTTCACCCGTTTTTGGCGCTAATGCTTATCTCCCTGGCGCTCGCGATCGTCGCGGGCATACCGCTAGCCAAGATCCCCGCGATTATCGGCGACGGATTCAGCGGCACGTTTAAGAGTATCGGTATCGTCATAATCTTCGGCGCGCTCATCGGCACCGTGCTCGAAAAGACAGGCGCGGCGCTCAAACTCGCCGATATGGTCGTAAACGTAGTCGGGCAGAAGCGCCCCGAGCTTGCGATGCTCATAATGGGCTGGATCGTGGGTATCCCCGTATTTTGCGACAGCGGCTTCGTCGTATTAAACCCGATCCGAGAAGCGATCAGCAAAAAAATCGGCGAAAATCCGGTCGCTCTTGCAGTAGCGCTCTCCGGCGGACTCTACGCCTCGCACGTATTCATCCCGCCGACTCCCGGACCGATCGCCGCAGCAGGTGCCGTGGGTCTAGGGGGCAATCTACTGCTCGTAATCGCAATGGGCGCGGTAGTGTCCTTGCCGGTGCTGATCGCCACATACTTTTTCTCTAAAAAGGTCGCCAAAAACGTCCATATAAGCGAAGCCGAAGCCAATGAAGTCATCGCCAAAAGCTACGACGATCTGCTTAAGCAATACGGCAAATTGCCGGGCGGATTTTTAAGCCTAGCCCCTATTTTGGTGCCGATCCTATTTATGGCGCTGGGCTCCGTCGCCAAGATACTAAAAGTAGGCGGGTTTGCGGGCGAAATTTCGCAATTTTTAGGAAATCCTATCATCGCGCTAGCCTTGGGCGTAGTTTTTGCGGTATTTTTGCTTGCACAAACCGGCAAACTAGGCGAATTTAGCGAGATCACCAACGAATCCTTAAAAATCGTAGGCCCGATCCTCTTCATCACCGCAGCGGGCGGAGTGCTAGGCAAGGTAATCACCGACGCCGGCTTCGTAACCTATATCAAGGATAATGCGACTGCGATTAAAGCCGCGGGGATTTTCTTCCCGTTCTTAATCTCGGCAGTCCTAAAAACAGCGCAAGGAAGCTCCACCGTGGCAATCATCACTACAGCTTCGATTATGGGCGCATTTAACGCAGACGGCTCGCTGATGCAGGTGTTGAGCTTCACCTCCGAAATGTCCGGCGCGCTTGTAGTAATGGCGATCGCAGCGGGCGCGATGACGGTTTCGCACGCTAATGACAGCTACTTCTGGGTCGTTACGAATTTCAGCAAGATGAACCCGCAGCAAGGCTACCGCACCCAAACTATGCTTACGCTAATTATGGGCATTACGGGTATGATCAGCGTGTGGATTTTGTCGCTGTTTTTGATCTAGGCTAGCTTATTCTAGCCGCTACCGCGCTAAATCAGTGCGGAGCACTACGGGCATCTACCAGCGGCTAGCTACATTAAATTCTTTAAATTTACGTAGCTAGCCGTACCGCGCAAATGCCTTAGTATTAAAATTTCGCTTAACATAGTTTTAAATTTACACACAAAGCCTCAAGGAGCGAAATTTTAAAATTCTATTGCTACAGAATTTTAAAATTTAGCCGAAATTCTGTGGCTTACAAAATTTTAAAATTCCACGACATGAAATTTTAGAATTTGCCCCATAAATTTGGCGACGAGATTTTAAAATTCTACTCTTGCTTCAGTCTTGTCATCGTAAATTTAGCCTACGCACTGTAAAATTCCAAAATTTTAAAATACCAGCTAAAGGAAAAATATGAAAGTTTTAGTCGCGATCGACTCGTTTAAGGGCTCACTTAGTTCGCTTGAGGCGGGCAACGCCGTAAAATCAGGCATCGAAAAGCTAGGCTGCGAGGTGCTCGTCAAACCTATCGCAGATGGCGGCGAAGGAAGCGTTGAAGCCCTTGCCGACGCGCTAAAAGCTAAGTTCATGGACGTTATCGTAGCAAACCCTTTAGGCGAAAAAACGCCCGCGCGCTACGCCTTAAAAGGCGAGCTAGGCATCTTAGAAATGGCGTCCGCATCAGGTCTGCCACTCATCGAAAAATCGCGCCGTAACCCGCTAAAAACGAGCACTTATGGCTTTGGCGAGATGATAGCGCATGCGATCGCACACGGCGCGCGAAAGTTTATCATCGGTATCGGTGGAAGTGCTACGAATGATGCGGGCATGGGGATGCTACGCGCGCTCGGTTTTAAATTTAAAGATGCAAATGGCACAGAGCTTGCGGGAGCGGGCGAGGATCTGATTAAACTCGCCACGATAGATTGCACTTCGGTGCTGCCGCATCTTAAAGAATGCGAGTTTCTTATTGCCTGCGATGTGGATAATCCGCTCTTTGGCGAAAACGGCGCGGCATATATTTACGCTCCGCAAAAGGGCGCGGATGCGGCAATGGTAAAGCAACTCGATGCAGGGCTTATCAATTTCGCAAGCGTCGTAAGTAAGCACCTCGGACGCGAGCTTTGGAATAGCCCCGGAGCAGGAGCTGCCGGCGGGCTAGGCTTTGGCTTCGTGAGCTTTCTAAACGCAACGCTTAAGCCGGGCATCGACATCATCACCGAAGAGATCGGACTGGATCGCGATATGAAAGACGCCGATCTCGTCATCACAGGCGAAGGAAGGCTCGATTTTCAAAGCTCGATGGGTAAAACCCCCTGCGGCGTTGCGAAAATCGCCGCGCACTACGGCGTGCCCGTAATCGCGCTGGCAGGCGGCATCTCGCCCTGTGCCGGTGGCTGTAACGAGCGTGGCATAGGAGCATTTTTTTGCATCCTAAACGAACCGATGAGCCTTGAGCGAGCGATGGAGCCCGCCGTCGCGACGCAAAATTTAGCCCGCGTCGCCGAACAAGCGGTGAGATTGTTTATGCTTGGACGCGGCGCCAAATAGGGATTTTGGACTGAAATTTCAAGACGCGGGCGCTAAAACTTGCAGCGGGTACGGCGCGTATGTGCGCAGGGATATGGCGCGACGGCGGCTTGCGGCAGGCGGCGAGCACGTCGAAGAAGCGAATTTTATGCAGGACAGATTTGCGTGCTTTAAAGGCACGGCGTGATCTTGACGCAGATGGGGTGACGCGCAGCTTACAAGGCACAAAAATATACGCGAAGAAGCAGGCGAGAGCCACAACGATGGACGTTGGTAAAGCGGCGGCTTGCGGCAAGGATATGGGCCATGACGTGCATGCGTGGCAAGTAAATACCGCGCGCGTCTCGCGGCGAGCGGCTAAATTTCATCAACCACAGACCATGGTAGGTAGATAAAATTTTACATTAAAGCGGAGCTTTTCCGAAATTCTAGCGCGTTTGAAAATACGGAGCGATAGGACAGGAGGTAAGACAGCGGACGGCTCGGCGGTGAAATAGCGGCGTGAAATTTTCGGCGCAAAATTTCACTTTACTACGCGAGCATATACGCTAGGAATTATTTAAAATCCATTTTTTAATCAAGCAGCTCGTGGACCCTCGCAATACATACCTCAAGGCGTGATTGAAACAGATGGAATTTTAAAATTTGACCGCCGTATTCGCAGCCTATGAGATTTGCAACTTAAATTTAAAAGCAGCGCCGCGCTTTATGAAATTCCATTTAAATTTTAGCCCGCGATATGTTCATTTTGAGGTAAGAAAGGCTGCTCAATCGCAAGATCACGCTTCTTGCAAAGGCGCGACGCATTACTTCGCCCGCTAGCAAAGCCCGTCAGCCTTCCGATGACGCTTTAATGAGGAGCGCGCCGCGTCTGCGTAATTTGTATTATTTAAGATCGCGGATTTGCTTATCGCTAAATTTAGTGCGGATGCGGTCGCCCGTACGCCGCTACGACAGAGCCGGGCTTGCCGTTTAAATTTGCTCCGATCGCGCTGTGTTTTGCGATAAAAATTTATGAAATTTCATTTTTGATCGACGCCAAAAAATTTTATAAAGCTCCATTTTAAAATTTTCAGCACGGGCACGTACCGATCGGGTCGTCAAGCCAAAATCAAATCTCAAAATTCTAAGCGGCGAATGCAGAAAACCCTCGCGCCTAGCGTATCTGCGGCGGTAGTACGGGCACGCTAAATTTATCGCTTTTGGGACGCAAAAGACGGGCAGGCGCGGGCAAAATTTATTGATTTTAGAGTTTAAAGCATCGGATTCGCGCGCCTAGGCTAAATAAAATTAAGCGCGCGACGCTTCGGACGCATCCGCGCGACTGCGAGCGCTCATAAAATTCGCCCGAAGCAAGGTTGTAAAACCGCAGACGGGCGCAAAATTTATCGCCGCAAAAATCAAAACCGCGAAAGCAAAAAGGCTCCGCGAGCATTCGCTGCCGCACCCGCCCGAGCAAATTAAAATCGCATGATCCGCCTGGCTGGCATACGAGGAGTGCGCCGCTGCGGGCATTTGCACTTAAATTCGGTGCGATCGCAATGCGATTTAAAACTGCGCCTGCTTAAATTCGCGCCGTTTCGGTTCACTCGCAATCACATCTCGCCGCAGTAGCGCTTTAAATTTGCGCCGTAGCGATTGTGCGCATTCAATCGCTACGGCAAGGGTAAAATTTCAAAATCTAGGTCCATACGCGCCGATTTGCGCCGCCCAAAATCGCTCGGATCGAATTTGCGCTACCGCAATCCGCGCAGATTAAAGCGCCGCCGCTTAAAAGCGCAAATTTTATCTCTCAAACGGCGGTGCGAAATTTCGCTAAAATTTCATCTCTTAATTCGGCGCGCAAATTTATAAAATTTCGCCCTCGCCGCGCTCCGAAAGCTGTGGTCTAGGCAGCGCCAGACTCTTTGCTGTTTTGCTAAAAAGTATCAGATCCTCGGTGCTTTGCACGCTCCACGGCAGCCGCTTTAGAGCGAATTTAAAAATTTCAAAGCAGGAAACGGCGTCGCTAAATGCGCGGTGATGGACGTTTTGCACGCCTAAAAGCTCTTTTAGCGAGCCGAGCCCATATCTTTGCGCCTCGATCGTGCGGCGCGCGAGCTCGACGGTGCAGAGCCTGCGATTTAAAAGCATCCCGAAGCCGCATTTTTGCAGGCTCGCGTCGATGAAGCCGTAGTCAAATTTGACGTTATGCGCCACAAAAACGCTATCGCCTAAAAACAGCCTAAACCGCTCCAGCACGCTAGCTAGCGGCG
>CAURFS010000123.1:0-6035 GCA_963523845.1 uncultured Campylobacter sp.
CAGGATCATAGTTAAAAACTCCTTTGAAAGTTTTTAACTTATCTTGAGCCTAAAAATTTAAAACTTGCCGAAATTTAAACGGCGACTCGCATATCGGAAGTTACGAAATTTTAAATCGCCGCAAGCAGACCGCAAAAGCGGCTAAATTTAAACCCGCCGCAGCCTTTGAGGTGGGTACCTGCGAATAGGTTATCTGCTTAATTTTATAGCCGAAAGCGCCCGATTTTGATTTCACGTCACTTAAAATTCTACGCTCGGGCGCTAATTTAATCACCCACAAAACGCCGCGACAAAATTTCAATAAATTTTTGAATTTTAAAGCTCGTCACCCCAGAAATAAAGCTCGAAAAAAGCAAGCGCAAAGATAAAAAAGACTATCAGCGCCGCGCCGCCCGCTCGGACGTAGCTCTCGTCCCCTACGCCGAATTGCACGCAATACGTAAACGCCATAAAAAACAAGCAAGCCGCTAAATTTGCGGTGCGTTTCTTTTTGTCTTTAAACGACGATACGCACAAAATAGCGGCTATTATGAGAACTACGGTCGCGATAATTTGCATGGCGCGCCACCTTTCGTGCAGATCAGGAAATGGTCGTCATTAGGCATTAATAGATAAAATTTAACCACTGAAGTCAAAATAAATTCGCACGATTTTATAGCGCCTTGCCTACTTTTGCGGTAAAATTTCGCCGTTTTGATCTGCTCGTCTAAGCTATTGGCTGGCAAATTTTGCGCTTTTGGGGCGGCGGCTTTTAAAATTTCTCGCTCGCCGCCTCTTAAAATAATTCTCCGAGCTCGCCGCCAGCTTAGCGGAAGTCGTCGCTTCTGCTCGGTATCAGCAGATCTTGCAGCTCCTGTTGCACCGAGACTTTCCCGCGCGGATCGAGGATCTGCGAATAGATGATAAAATTTGCAAGCACCTTTTTGCCGTAGTCCCTACTCTCGGCATAGGGCACGAGCTCCATGCTAAGCCACGGCTCAAATTTGCCCTTATTAAACATATCGCCGCGCTGAAGCATCTTTTTGACGAGCCCGAGCCCGCCGTTGTAAGCGTATGCGATGAAAACCGGGCTGTAAATTTTGCGCTCCAGCCAGTCGATGTGGATGTTGGCGAAGCGGTAAGCGACCTCGGGGCGGAACATATCGTCTTGATCAAAGCCGTCGATTTTGAGTTGCTTTTTTCCGATCTCGTTAGCCAAAAACGGCATAAACTGCATCATTCCAAGCGCATACGATGTAGATACCGATGCGGGCACGAAGCGGCTTTCTTGGCGGGCGAGCGCTAAAATTAGCGCCTTGCGGCGATTATCGCCGTCGCCGATATACTCCATAAACGGCGTCGGATAGAAGTTGTCCTTGCCGCCGCTTGCTTTATTCATGATGTATGAGTACTCGCCGATGCTTTGCTTGGTGTCGAATTTTTTGGCAAATTCCAAAAGCTGCTCGCGAGACATCCTATCGGCGCTATTTTTCGTGCGAACCCAAGCGAAAGGATCGGTGATATCGTAGCCCTCGATGGAATTTTTAGCGGGATTTGGGATGATGATGTTTAAATTTTTATTTCCCGAAATCTCTTTAGCATAAAGCGCGTAGAGGCTGTAATAATCGCTGCTAGCAAGCTGGCGCAAGACATTTTGATCTCCATTTAGCAGGTAGATCCAAAATTTCGCATTGTGCACATCGTGAGGCTTCTCAAAGCTCGCAGCCGCGCGGCTAAAAAACGCAAGCGCAGCCCCTTCATCGCCCTGCATGACGGCATTTACGCCTAGCATAAACGCTATGTCCTTTTCTACGGCCGACGGATCGACGCCCATAAGCGAGCGGCGCAGGCGCGGGTATTTGCGGTTGATTAGCGCGTCGTTGAGAACCGCTTTGAAGCCTTTTTGCGAAGCTAGTTCGCTTACGAAGGCTGCGTCGGCGTCGATGTCAATCAGAGCGTCTTTGCCCGCACCTTTTAAGTAGTCGTAATATAAAAAGTAGTTTTGCGCGTTGCGGCTTTGCATAAAATACTCGCTCGGATTTTCGTCGTTAAATCCGCGCAGTAAATTTACGGCGTTTCTGCTTGCCGCGTCTTGGTGACTCTCTAGTTGCGAAGCGAGCGTCTCGCGCACGGACGGACTTAGCTTGGCGATGAAATTTGGATATGAGCGCGCCTTTTTGCAGGTTAAATTTGCATCTAAAATATTGGCGGAGGTAACGCCTGCGCAGCGATCCGGACGCCTAGGCGGGCGAATGGCGCCGAAAATTCTATCTAGCTTCTCTTTTAGTTTGCCCTTGTAGCGGAAGATACTCTGTTTTAAAATTTTAATCTCCGCTTTGTTGTATTTCGTCTCATCTATTAGGCGATAGATGTAATAATCCTTGGCTAGGGATTTGGGCTCGTTTTTGATCTCCTCGTAGCTTAAAATTTTACCGCTACTTGCGGCGCACAGCAGTCCCAAAACAAGGCTAAATTTTAGAAATATTTTCAAATGACCGTCCTATTGATGATATAGATTATCGCGCTGTCAAAGAAGTTAAGCACGAGCAGGATAAGAAGCGGCGAAAGATCAAACCCGCCGAAAGTCGTAGGCAGATAGCGGCGCACCAGTGCAAACGCGGGCTCGGTAAGCGCAGAGATGACGCGGAAGATTTTATAAAATTTACCGAACGGATTTGGGCGGATGAAACTCAAAACGCACGCGATAAAGATTACGATCATATAGGCTTGCAGCGCGTAGTGCAGAGTGATGAGCGCGCCGTAGATCAGGCTGTTTGCTAGCATACGATCTCCTTCAGATCGGCGCGGATCAGCGGATACAGCTCGCTAAGCTCCGGTCCGTGCGGCGCGCCGGTTAGTAAAAACCTAAGCGGCATAAACAGGCTCTTGCCTTTTAAATTTGTAGCCTGCGAAAGCGCCGCTTTGAAATCATTAAATTCCATTGGAGCGCCGTTTGAGCTTAATAAATTTAAGATCGCCTCTCGCAGCGCCTGCGCCTGCGCCGCCCACTCCTGCGGGATATCCTTCGCGCCGTAAATTGCTGCGATCTTTTCTTTAATCTGCGGAATAAGGCTTGCTTCTTGAGTGTAAAATTTTATCAAAGGTGCAAATCTGGACTCAAGCTCAAAAAGCTCAGCCAGGCGCTGCTCGCTCGCTCTTTTGATATGCTCGCGGTTTATAAAGGCGAGTTTGTCCTCGTCAAATTTCGCCGGGCTTTTTGAAATTTTAGCGATATCGAAAAACTCCACCGCCTCATCCATACTAAAGACCTCGCGCGGCGTTTTGTTGCCCAGTAGGATTAGATAATTCGCGATCGCTTCGGGCAGATAGCCGCTTTGAAGCAGCCATTTTACCGAGGAGCTATCCTCGCGCTTGCTCATCTTTTTGCCTTCGGAATTTAATATGATCGGCAAGTGCGCGTATTTGATCTCGCCCTCGTAGCCGAGGCTTTGGCGGATCCAGTTTTGCTTCGGGGTGTTTGAGACGTGATCCTCGCCGCGGATTACGAAGCTCACGCCCTGCATCATATCGTCGCAGGCGCAGGCGAAGTTATAGGTCGGCGTCTTGTCCGCACGCATGATAACAAAGCTGTCGATATTCTGCGGCTCAAATGCTATACGGCCCTTGATCGCGTCGGTAAATTCCAGCGCGTGATCGGGCTTTTTAAGGCGGATAGTAAAGGGCTTGTCGCAGCCAAGCACCTCTTCATCGCTTAAATGCTCGCAATGCCCGTCGTAGCGATAAGCCTCGCCCGCGTCCTTGGCGGCTTGTTTTTTCGCTTCAAGCTCCTCCTCGCTGCAAAAACAGCAAAACGCCTTTTTCTCGGAGAGTAGCTTAGCAGCGAACTGCTGATGAAATTTTAAATTTTTGCTTTGATAATACAGGCTCTGCCATGAGATGCCGAAGCGCTTTAAAATTTCGATTATCTCTTGATCTTTGCCTTCGATATTGCGCGCAGTGTCGGTATCCTCGATGCGTAAAATAAAGCCGCTTTTATCTTGCAGCGAGCAGATGTAGTTAAAAATAGCCGCGCGTAAATTTCCGATATGCATATCGCCGGTGGGCGACGGAGCGAAGCGATACAATTTAGGTCCTTTGGGTTTAAATTTAAGCTGGGATTATACTTTTTACTTCCTAATAAAAAGCAAAAACAAAGCAAAAATAGGCTAATATCGGCGCATTTTATTTAAGGAGACAATATGAGTTTCATTCAGGAATTCAAAGAATTCGCAATGAAAGGCAACGTCATCGATATGGCGGTGGGCGTCGTTATCGGCGGGGCTTTCGGCAAGATCGTAACCTCGCTAGTAAGCGACATCATGATGCCAGTTTTAGGACTTCTTACGGGAGGCATGAATTTTACCGATCTTAAGATCGTGTTAAAAGAAGCGGTGGGGCAGACCCCTGCCGTTACGATAAACTACGGCTCGTTTATCCAAGTAACGGTCGATTTTATCATCATCGCGTTTTGTATATTTTGCGCGATCAAGGCGATCAATAAGCTTAAAAAGCCCGTCGAGCCTGCGCCGGAGCCGGCTGCGCCCGCTGAGCCTAGCGAAGAGATTAAACTTCTTACCGAGATAAGAGACCTGCTTAAAAAATAGGTCGCGGCGATGCTTGAGAGAATTCCTTATTTCAAAGCTCTAAGCGCAGCGCAAATTGATCGTTTGGAGCAGATTAGCATCCATAAAAGCTACAAAAAGGGCGAAATTTTATTTTTCGAGGGCGAGCGCTCGCAGTATCTATTAATCCTGCTAAAAGGAATTTTAAAAATCTATAAAACCTCCGCAAAGGGGCGTGAGATCCATATGCGTGAGATCCGCCCCATCTCGCTCGTAGCCGAGATGGTAAATTTCGAAGAGACGAGCTATCCTGCAAGTGGCGTGTTTTCGACAAACGGCGAGGTGCTAAAGATCGATTATGAAAAATTTAAAAACGAGTTTATGAGCGATCCTAAAATTTGCCTGGAGCTTTTAAAATCGATGTCTGAAAAGATCCGCGCGCTAAATGCGGTCTTTGATAATCAAGTCGTGCTTAGCTGCGACGGCAAAATCGCTAAGTTTATCAACGAAAATTTTGATATTTTTATGAGCACAAAATACACTAGAATAGCCAAAATTCTAAATGTTACCCCCGAAACATTTTCGCGCACCATCACTAAATTTAAAAAGAGTGGCGCGCTAATTTTGGACGATAAGCAAGAAATCACGGGCTTTGATAAAGATAAGCTGGACGAGTATATCCAAGGCTAGAGTTTGAAAAGCGCCTATATTTTTCCGATCGTCGGTACGGTTTTATTTCTGTTTTTCAATCTTTACGTTTATAAGTCGATCGGCGCGCGCTTTACGCCATATAAAAATTTCGTGATCTTTCGCCCTGCCTTGAGCTTGCTTTGCGTAGCTTTGGCGATTTTAGATGCGATATTTTTTGTGGGTTTTGGGCTTAATGGAAGCTTTAAAAATGAGCTGCTTTATAAAGCTTGCGTATTTTGCATGGCAGCGTCCTTTTCGCTCTTTTTTATCTGCCTTGCTTACGATGTGCTAAGCGCCGCTGCGCATGTAGTTAAATTTAGCCAAAACAGGCGAAAATTTTTAAAAACCTTTATAGACGTAACCTTTGTAATAATGGCGTTTAGCTATATTTTTAAGGGGCTTTATAATGCACTAAAAATTCCAAAAATCACCGAGCGCGAAATAAAAATCAAAAACTTAGCTCGCGAGCTAAGCTTCGTCGTTATTTCGGACGTGCATCTGGGCGAGTTTTTGAAAAAGGAATTTTTGCAAGGCATCGTAGTGCAGATAAACTCGCTAAATTATGATGCGCTACTGATCGTGGGCGATATGTTTGATCTGCGCTCGGATGAGCTCGGGGATATTTTGCAGCCTCTTGAGGCGATCAAAAAGCCTATCTTTTTCGTCACGGGCAACCACGAATATTACCGCGGCGACGCAAGCGGGCTTATAGCGGCGATGCAAAAAGCGGGTGTGCGGGTGCTGCAAAACGAAAGCGTGGAATTTGAGGGGCTAAATTTAATGGGCGTGTACGATCTTAGCGGC
>CAURFS010000124.1:0-6032 GCA_963523845.1 uncultured Campylobacter sp.
AGAATTTTAGAATTTTAGAATTTTAGAATTTTAGAATTTTAGAATTTTAGAATTTCGCGGCGCGTAGATTAATAAGCGATTAAAACGCGCCGCGGCAATTGATGCTAGCAGCTAGTTTGTAGCGTCTTGGAGCTCTTCTTCGATCTCGGAGTTGCTTTTTACGACCATGCCCGAGCCGTGGATGACGCTAGGCATGCAGGATGTGCAGATATGCACCGTCTCGCCGTTTTTATGCGCCTTGATAAAGACCGCGTTTTCATCGTCGCTGCTTTTTAGCGAACAAATATTGCAAATGTAAATATCGCCTGATTTCATAGAAATCCTTTCTTAAAAAATTTCGCACTATTTTATGAAAATTTCAAAATTTTTCATTGATTTTAGTTAATCTTTAGCGATTTTTATTGCGGGCGCTTTCGTCTATTAGCACTACGTGCGTCAAAAAGATGATGAAAAATAGCTGGAAAAATAATCCTACCAGCGGGATCAAACACAGCAGATAAAAAATAAAAGCGCTTAGGGCAAATTTATATCCGCCGCCCATTTTATAAGAGCGCTCGAAGCTTTTCGCGCTTAACGCGTTTGAAGCGACGTCGATTAGAACCAGCTTGTAATAGATATAAAAAAACGGCACATTGATTATGAATAAATTTATTACCGGTACGAACAAAAGCACCGAACAGATAAATAAAATCGCTAAAAATTTTAAAATTTCAAGACTCATCAGCTTTAGCACCCGCGCCGTGCTCGCTTCGTCCGCGCGGCTTAGATGGTAGTGGCGCGCGTTGATCTCTTTAGTGACTGCGGGTGTCAGAAAGGCCGCGATGATAAGCGCGCAAAACACGCTAAGCATCAGCACCGCGAAGCTGGCAAACACCGAAAAAATCGCGCCGATAATCCACTTCGTAGCAGCAAAACTTAGAATTTTTGCAATTATTGGGAAGCGCTGTTCGTCCAAGAAGCTAAAATCGCCGCTTTGCGCGCCCTGCGAAAGCGCGTCAAAAAGCTCTTTGCCGCCGAAAAATGCGAGCGTGCCCAAGATTATAAGCGAGCACATAAGCGGCAATAGCGAGAGCAAAATAAACTTGCGCGTAAAAAAGTCCTGCTTTGCCAAATTAAAAATTCTACCCATGTATGCTCCTATTTGCGTTATTTTAGCGACTTTTGCGACGGAATTTGAGCTGAGATTTATTTTGACTGCCGCACCGCGCCTCATTGATCCGCTCACTTGGCTCATTTGCTTGCTTTAACCGGCTCATCTCGCATTATAATATGAAATTTATGTTTTGATCGCTTGCCTGCGTTTAATCTGCTCATTTATAGTGCGTAAAGGGAGACCGCATCTAGCTATGTTTTTACCTGTTGCGAATATTTATTTGCTTGCTGCGCGGAATTTTGCCACTTGTATGCAAGCAAAGCATTGCGTAAAATTTTAGGCACAAAACTGCAGAATTTCAAATCAAAGCCCTTTTTTAAAATTTGCCTGCCGAAATTTTATAGATGGAATTTTAAAATCTTAAAGATAAATTTCGCAAGCAAACCCACGACTTTACCTAGTCGCGTCGTAGATCTTTTGCAATTGCCCGTAAATTTCGTTTGCGCTTACTGTGCCTTTTGATAGCACCTCGATTAGCACCTCGTTATCCTCAAGGTCTCCCCAGATTTTGCGGTAGTTGCCCTCTTTATAACCATTATTTTGGCGGAATTTATTTAGCACGTTTTTGCCGATATATTTGGCAAAAAGTATGTCTAAGCTCACTCCGCATTTGATCGCGACGCGAAAAAAATCGGTCAGCAGCTCGCCGATTTGCAGCTCAAAGCCGCTTGTTTCGTGGATTATGAGCTCGATGTCGTTTACGATTTCATAGATGCTGTATTCGCGCACATCGTAGGCGTAGGAGCTAAACTCCGCAAATCCGCTTACTGCCGTGACGTCGCTTACGATGTGATCGATCTCTTTGCTGCCGTAATATTGCTCTAAAATATAGCTCATTACGAAGTGCCAAATATCAACGATCTCGATGACGATATTATTCACGTCCGGCGCTGCAGAGATATTTTTCCAATGCTTCCACGCAAAGCTATCGATGAGCTCGGCGCATTCCATGTAAATGCAGCGCTTCCAGTTGATAAGTTTGCCGTTTTTTGTATAGCCGTCCTCCCAGCCCACGCCGTTTGTTTCGTCATTTAGGGCTTGTTGCATCAAAAACATCTCTTTTACTTTTTTATAATTTTCCATAAAAATTCTCCTAATTTTGGCTCGCGATTATAGCTAATAAAAGAAAATCATTGTATAATTTAGCAAAAAGGAGGCTTAAAATGTGTGCCGCTCAGGATAAATTCGACGAGTTTTTAGGCAGAATGAAACTTCTATCTCTCGGAGTTTTGCGCAATAATCTGCCATATTGCTGCAGTGCATTTTATGCCTACGATCCGCAAAATAAGGAGCTCATCATCGCAAGCGCGAGCGACTCCGAGCATATCAAAGCAGTCTTTGCCAACCGCGGAGTTGCGGCTACAGTCGCGCTGGATACGAAATTTGTAGGCAGGATCAAAGGCGTGCAGATTTGCGGCCATATCCGTAGCGCGGATGAGCGCGAAACCTCGCTATATCTTAAGCGCTTCCCGTTTGCGCGCGCGATGGAGACCGATTTTTTTACGATCAGAATTGACTGGATGAAAATGACCGATAATACTCTAACTTTCGGCAAAAAGCTAATTTGGGAACGCTAGCTCGCTAAGAAATCGTCTATTTATTTTTACGAAATTTTAAACTTTGCGAGGATTAAATTTTATCTGGTAAAATTTTTAAAACTTGCATAAATTCTATCTTGTCTATTTTTCAAAGAATTTCACCATTAGATCCGCTTTAAAATTTCCGCTCGGTTGGTTTTTGGAATTTTACAGCATGGAATTTAGCGTAAAATTTCATCTTGCAAGCTGAGGTTGTCGCAAATTTTATTTCCTTAGAAGCGGAGCCTGCCACGTAAAATTTCGCATGAAAATTTTAAAATTCTAAAATTTAGCTTTTCAAATTTAATCTGACGCGCAAGCTTAGCTCTGCCGCCCCCTGATTTCGCTTACTAGCCGCCCGCCAATCGCGTAGTCGTCAGTGGATATTTCGTCTATCGTCACGACCGTGGTTTTCTCGCCCCTGCCCAGCACGGCTACCAGGGCATCGGTTAGGTCTTTTACGAGCTTTGCTTTTTGTTCGCGACTTAAGCCGCCGTGCTCTTTGGTGATTTTGACGTTTATGTAGGGCATTAATTCTCCTTAAAATAAACGTAATTGTAACTAAAATTTCATCTGTGCGCCTAAAAGTGCGAAATTTTATGTTAAAATCGCCGTGATCTGAATTTAAGGAGAAAATATGCCATTGTTAGATAGTTTTAAGGTCGATCATACCCGCATGAATGCCCCAGGCGTGCGGCTCGCGAAGAGCATGCGCACCAAAAGCGGCGATAAGATTAGCGTCTATGATCTGCGGTTTTGCCGCCCGAATTTAGAGATCATGAGCGAGCGCGGCACCCACACGCTGGAGCATCTTTTCGCGGGCTTCATGCGCGAGCACTTAAATAGCGCGGACGTCGAGATTATCGACATCTCGCCGATGGGGTGCCGCACGGGCTTTTATATGAGCGTGATCGGCGCGCCTAGCGAGAGTGCCGTCGCAGCGGCGTGGAGCGCGAGTATGAAGGATATTTTGGGCGTGGGCTCTCAAGCAGAGATCCCCGAACTGAATAAATTTCAGTGCGGCACCTTCGCGATGCACTCGCTAGCAGAAGCTAAACAGATCGCGCAAAACGTGCTAAATAAGGGTATCGGCGTAATCAAAAACGACGAGATCGAGCTGGATCTAAGTAAGATAAAATAGTTTTGAAGTTTAAGAGATAGCGCAAAATTCTAACGCTATCTCTTTGAACTCCCGCTCGGCTCGTGATCAGTATGTTACGCGCTATAAAAACATTATCGTAAAATGTGCAAAAATTCGAGGCGCAAAAATGCGTATTTGCTAAAACAAGCCAGAGGCAACATCTATTTATAAGCCGATTTAGCTTTATAAACCGACTTGGCGCTTGCCGTAAAGTCTGCGCCACGCGAGGTCTTTGATAAAAGCTACGATTTGGCTTTAATCTGGGTAGCAAAAGCGCGTAAGCAAAGCTCATATCAAATTTAATAAATTTATCTAGCAGAGCAGTTTTAAATTTAGAGGAATTTTTAAAATTCCGTCTTAAATTAAAGCCGAAATTCTATCCGCAAATACCATGCTTATGCGCCTCTTACTTTTAGATGCGATCTCAATCCTCCAAAAAATCGTATAGCAAAACGAGAATTTAAAATTTTTATTAAGGTTTCGTTGTGAGTTTGACGCTTGAAATTTCACTTTCGCTTCACGAAAAGAATGCTAAAATTCCGCCGAAACCGCACCAGATGCGGTGAACTTAAAGGAGAGAAAATGCAAAGAATTTTTCATATAAAAGATGCTATTTGTAGCGACGAGCGAGCCGTAAAAACGACATTTTTTACTACGGAGGCCACTTGCGGCGCGGTTTGGATCGTCAAACGCGGCCAGGTCGTAGCGCCGCATATTCACCCAGACGGAGATGACGTATGGATCTGCTTAAGCGGACGCGGCGTGTTTTATCCGAGCAAGGGCGAGGAGGTGCCGATCTGTGCGGGCGATCTAATCATTTCCAAAAGCGGAGAGTGCCACGGTATGAAAAATACGGGCGATGAGGATTTTGTGTTTGCAAGCGTTACGGCGCCGATTCCGTGCGGCTACGAAGCGATTTGAATTAAAATTCGCCAGAGATTTTGTGGCATTCGTAAAATAAATTAGCGCCGCAAAGAGTTGAATCAGAATTTGCCCGTAGCGTTAAATTTCATAAATTTAGCCGCGCTTTTGTACAATTTCAAGTGCCGCGCAATCTGCGGCGAGATTAAATTTGAGGCAAAAGATGTATGAGGATTTTACGCAAGAGCCAAAGGATGAGCGCGCGCAAAAGAAGCGCAAAGCTAGGGCGCGCAAGGCAGAAGCAGATCGCAAGCCGGCGCGAGACGAGCCCCGAGGTATGCCACTTTGGCGCAAGATCGTGCTTGGCGCGACATTTGTATTCGCGGCTTTTAGCGTGCTTGTTATGTCGGCTGTTATAAATTCCGCAGACGACTACTCGCCGCGGGATGACGAGCAGATCAAATACAGCGATTTTTACAAAAAAGGAGATGAAATTTACGCCCTTGTCGTGGGCGCGGGCTATTTTGCGATACCGAGCGCGGACGCAGCGAGCTTTCGGGTTTTGGATTTCGGCTCTGGCTACCGCTCCAACGTAGCGGCGGATAAAAACGCCGTATATTGCGGAAACATCGCGATGAGCGAGCTAGAGCCCGCGCGCACGAAAGCCGTAGCGTTCGGATACGTAAGCGACGGGCAAGTTAGCTATTTTTGCGACGGCGAAGCGGTGTGGAACGACGCGCTGGGGGCGTTTAAGCTCACTTATCAAACCTTGGCGCATATTTTTTGGGATGCGCCCAAGCCGCAAAGCTACCTCTATAAATTTAAACGAATGGACGCTACGGATCTGCGCCAAATCGCGGGCGTGTATTACGCTGCGCAGGGCTCTTGCGCGTTTTATAAAGGAGAGGTTTTGCCGGACGCCGATGCCGCGAGCCTGCGCCAGATAGAGGGAAGCGACGGCAGGGCGAGCGACGTTTATGCCGCAGACGGCGCGAACGTGTATTTTAAAAACCTGCGCCTTGACGCGCGCGATAACGGTGGCCATTACGAACTTTTGAGGCAGCGGTTGAGCTATTTTTTATGGGATGCGAAAAGCGGCTACATTTTTGCGAACGATTTAAAATTTGATCCCGCCACCGCGCCCTATACTCCGCTAAATAGGCAGCTTGCGCACTCAAATCATCTACTTTTTGCCTCCCATGGCGGCATCTACTATTTCGACGAGAACGACGGAAAGCAAAAGCGCGCGGCAGACAACCCCTTTGAGGGCGAGGTTCGCGCGCTTAGCGGCAGCGTATTT
>CAURFS010000125.1:0-6031 GCA_963523845.1 uncultured Campylobacter sp.
TCTCAAAGTCGGTTTTCTCGACGTTGGCCTTAACGGGCACCGAAATTGCGCCCGATTTGCTATCCAGCGTGCCGCCGGTGACGTTTAGCTTGCTTTTTTGCGCGCTCATATCGGCGTTGAAATTGATTAAATTTTGCTTGATCGTGCCGTTTACTTTGGCGTCGTTATAGACCTCGCCGCCTAGATCGCGCCCTAAAATTTTACCGATTTTATCGATCAGTCCGCCGCTAGGAAGGCGGCCGTTATTGATGATCGCGTCGAATTTGCCGCTGTGCGAGTTTGTATTATACGTAAGATTTGCGTTGCCCGTGCCGTCGTAGACATGATCGATATTTAGAAGCGTCGTAAGCTCTTTGACGATAAAATTTTGGATTTTAAAGTTCGCCTCATCGCCCGCGATCTGTCCGTTTAACTCGCCGCCCGCGACTTTGGAATTTATGGTCGCAAACAGGCTCTTGCCGTCGTGCGAAAGCTCGCCCGTCGCGGCAATCTTGCCGTTTAGTCTGCGATTTAGAAAAAATTCTAGTCGCTGCAGGCTCGGGATCAGCAGCGCGTAGTTTGCCTTAAGCGCTTTGTTTTTGAGCTCGTAGGTGCCGTTTAGGCTCTGAAGCTGCGCCAGATCGGAGTTTGCGCTTACGCTAAAGGCCGCGACGGAGTTTTTGATATTTGTCTGCGCCTGTGCGTCCGCTTTTAGATCGCTCGGGAAGCTCTTGCCCGTCGCGCCGTCTAAAAATTTCTTAAAAATCACGCCGTTAGCGAGCGAAATTTGCGCAGTGCCGTTGATGCTATCTTTTAAGCTTAACTTCGCATCGCCGTTTATCGTGCCCTCTCCGATCGCGTTGCCGTAAAACAAAGCCGAAAGCACGGCCAGATTTAGATTGCTCGCCTTAAGCTTTAGATCGCTTAAATTTCCGCTCGCATTCAGGTTGCCGCCCATAGCGTTTAAATTTAAGTTTAGATTTTTAAGCTCATTTTGCGCTAGAGCCGCGCTAAGCTCGCCGTTTGCCTTGCCCTGCAGCTTCACTCCCAGGATGTTTTGCAGCGCGGCCAGATCGTTTGCGTTTAGCTTCGCGGACAGCTCGCCGTTTTTGTTTTTCAGGTCAAATTTGGCCTCGGCATCCGCTTTAAGCGCGTCTTTAAACGCTGAAATTTGCGAGTTTGAAAGCTCAAGCGTAGAAAAATCGGTCTTTAAATTTCCGTTTGCTTTAACGTCGCCAGAAATTTTACGCCCGATAAGGCTTTCGAGCTTCGCTAGATCGGGCAAGCTCAGATTAAAATCGGAATTTAAAGTTTTGCTTTTCAGATCAAATTCCGATTTTTCGGCGCTGATCTTGCCCAGGGTCGAATCGATCTTACTTGCTGCTCGCAGGACGTCATTTTGCGCCGTGATGTCCGAGTTTAGCGTGATCTGCACGCCCTTTGGGATGGAGATATTCATATCTTTAAATGCAGATTCGTTGAGGATCAAATTTGAACTCTTGATGCTTGCGTTGCCCTCTGCGCCGCCACTGCTAGCCTTGATGTCTGAGAGAATGTCGATATTTCCTTTGGCGTAGATCGGCAGCGAGGCCACGGCAAGGGCTTTTTCGACGTTTAGAGCTTTAGCGTCGATTTGCAGATCAAGCGGACTAAGGTCTTTTAAATTTGCTAAAAATTTTACGTTGCTATCAAAAATCCGCCCGCTGCCGTTGATACCGAATTTGCCAAGGTTGCCCAAAATTTGCCCTTTGAGGCTTAGTCCTTCGTCAATCTTTATGCCGAGCTTGGCTAGATCGTGCGCGTTTGCGTCGTAGCTAAGATCGAAAGAGCGCGCAAAAAGCGAGTATTTGCCCTTTACGTTTACGTTTGCAGCGTCATTTACGTTGGCGCTGATGTCCAGATCGCCGAAATTTAGATCGAATTTCTCAAGCTTCACGTCAAGGCCGCTTTTTTCTTTGATCAAATTTTCTATGTAAGGCTTGGTAAGATTGTTGCCAAAATCGCTGAAAAAT
This sequence comes from uncultured Campylobacter sp., assembly GCA_963523845.1. Taxonomy (GTDB): domain Bacteria; phylum Campylobacterota; class Campylobacteria; order Campylobacterales; family Campylobacteraceae; genus Campylobacter_B. The sequence goes on from CAURFS010000125.1 coordinate 1,992, forward strand.
AGGCAGCCCGCGCCTACGATAAGCAGGATTAAAATTCCTGCGATTATGCCGAAAATTTTCATTTCGTCCCCTTAAAATTTAAAATTTGAGGGTATTATAGCCCTTAAAATTTAACGTTTGAAATCTCAATACTTGAGTTTAAATCACTAAAGTTTTATAAAAATTTTTCATAAACTATTGACAAGATTTTAAATTTTGCATATAATCTTAGCACTCAAGCACATTGAGTGCCAAATTCAGAACTCACAACTCAAAGAAAGGACTGAAATGAAATTTCAACCACTGGGCAAGCGCGTTCTAATTGAGCGCGAGGAGGAGACCAAAAAGACCGCTTCGGGCATCATCATCCCCGACAATGCTTCAAAAGAGAAGCCTTCGACCGGCAAAATCGTAGCCGTCGGCAGCGAATGTGAAGGCGTCAAAAATGGCGATACCGTAGCGTTTGCAAAATACGCAGGCAGCGAGATCAGCTTAGATGATAAGAAATACCTTATCTTAAATTTAGAAGATGTTTTGGGCATAATTAAATAAAAAGGATTGAAAATGGCAAAAGAGATTATTTTTTCAGACGACGCAAGAAACAAGCTTTACGCGGGCGTTAGGAAGCTAAACGACGCTGTAAAAGTTACGATGGGACCTCGTGGTCGCAATGTCTTAATCCAAAAAAGCTTCGGCGCTCCGGCGATCACAAAAGACGGCGTTAGCGTGGCTAAAGAGATCGAGCTAAAAGATACGCTCGAGAATATGGGTGCTTCTTTGGTGCGCGAAGTAGCGAGTAAAACCAACGATCAAGCAGGCGACGGCACTACGACTGCGACCGTGCTAGCTCACGCGATCTTTAAAGAGGGCCTACGCAACGTAACTGCGGGCGCAAATCCGATCGAAGTTAAGCGTGGTATGGATAAATTTAGCGCTGCGGTTATTGAGGAGCTAAAAAAATCCTCTAAAAAAGTAAGCGGCAAAAAAGAGATCGCTCAGGTTGCTACGATCTCTGCTAATAACGACAGCGCGGTGGGCGATCTGATCGCAGACGCTATGGAAAGAGTCGGTAAAGACGGTGTTATCACTGTCGAAGAGGCGAAATCGATCAACGATGAGTTAAACGTAGTCGAGGGAATGCAGTTTGATCGCGGCTATCTAAGCCCATATTTCATTACAAATGCCGAGAAAATGCTAGTCGAGCTAGCTTCTCCACTAGTGCTTCTATTTGACAAAAAAATTACAAATTTAAAAGATCTACTTCCGGTTTTGGAGCAGGTTCAAAAAAGCGGCAAACCGCTTCTAATCATCGCCGAGGATATCGAGGGCGAGGCGCTTGCAACTTTAGTCGTAAATAAGCTTCGCGGCGTGTTAAATATCTCCGCGGTCAAAGCCCCAGGATTTGGCGATCGCAGAAAGGCGATGCTTGAAGATATCGCGATTTTAACAGGCGGTACCGTCATCAGCGAGGAGCTTGGCAGAACGCTAGAAAGTGCTTCTATGGCCGATCTTGGACAAGCCGAGCGCATCGTGATCGACAAAGATAACACCACTATCGTAGGCGGCGCGGGTAAGAAAAAAGATATCGATGCGCGCGTTTCGCAGATCAAAGCTCAGATCGCAGAGACTACGAGCGATTACGACAAAGAGAAGCTTCAAGAGCGCATGGCCAAGCTTAGCGGCGGCGTTGCGGTAATCAAAGTGGGCGCTGCGACCGAAACTGAGATGAAAGAGAAAAAAGATCGCGTGGACGACGCTCTAAACGCAACCAAAGCAGCCGTAGACGAGGGTATCGTAATCGGCGGCGGCGCTGCGCTAATCAGAGCTGGACTTAGCGTAAAACTAGCTCTAAGTGGCGACGAGCTTATCGGCGCAGACATCGTTAAGCGCGCGCTTTTTGCTCCGCTTCGCCAGATCGCAGAGAATGCGGGATTTGACGCAGGCGTCGTAGCTAATAAGGTCGAGCAAGGCTCAGACAAAAAATTCGGCTTCAACGCCGCAAACGGCGAGTACGTCAATATGTTTGAGGCAGGTATCATCGATCCTGTGAAGGTCGAGCGTATTGCGCTTCAAAACGCGGTCTCCGTCGCAAGCTTGCTTCTAACGACCGAAGCGACCGTAAGCGAGATCAAAGAGGAGAAACCTGCAATGCCTCCAATGCCTGATATGGGCGGAATGGGCGGTATGGGCGGAATGATGTAGCCCCATAGGAGCGTCATTCGGCGCTCCTATACGCCTTGCTGTGGCGCTGTGAGATTTTACGGTGCCCCCGCAATACCTTATGTGCGGTGATGTTGTAGCTATACGCCGCCATAATGATATGTGCCGCGTTTTGGATATGTCTAAGGCGCGGCGATTTATTATGAATTAGCGATTAAGCGGTGTGATTTTTAGTCACTGCATGATCTCGCAAATTTCGTATCTCACCGCAAATTTACGGTTTTGCCGCATTATCCTTTAAATTTAAAAACTTTATTTGAGCTTGCTTTTTACCTTAAATTCTGACTTGCCACTCAAAATTTAAGCGCAGAATTCTAAAGCTTTAAAATTTTTCAGCTCTCCCGCCTAAACACTTACAAGATAAAATTTTTTCGTGGCGTCATATTTTTAGTGTGATAAAATTCTATTGCCAAACAGAATCCTAGCTGCTGAATTTTTAAAGCTTAGCCTTTTGTTTGGCGATACGGCTTGGAATTAGAGCTGAAATTTCATAGCTTCACTCATTAAATTTAACGCGGCTTAATCTAAGCTTTGCTAAATTTCGCCTAAAATCCATGGAAAGGAAAATGATGAAAAATTTAGCTCGTATTTTTTTAATTGCGTTCATTTTGACGAGCTTTTCTGGCGCTTTTGCCGCGCAGCAAAGCCATAAATCTAAAATTTCATCTCAAAATCTACGAGCCAAAGATCATCCTAGTAAAAATACTTCGGTGAAATCCTCTACCGAGCCGCATGCTAAAAAATCTGCAAATGCTAAAAGCCTTTCAAATTCCAAGCTCACAAAAAATACGCGTGCATCTAGGAATTCCGCTAAAAATTCCATGCGAAAAAGTGCGAAAAATTTTACTAAAAATCCCGGGCAAAATTTCGCATCGCATTCTGCGAGAAATAAAGCATCTAGGCGCCCGGCTAATCAATTAAGCAGCCAGAATGGAGCTAGCAAGAGCCTAGTCGCGACGCTGATGCGTTTGCCAAAGACCCGCATCTATGAGGATGAGGCGTCAAGCGCTCACGATACGGAGCAAACTTACAGAGGCGCAGATATGCGGAGAAATGCAAGCGCGCAAACTCACGGAGGCGCGGATGAGCAGACCGGCAAAACCGTAGACGCGCAAGCTCGCAAATTAACGACGGCTCGAATTGCACAGCCGCAAGCTCGCTACGGCTATAGTGCAACTCGTTCTGGCGCTATGGGGCATGCAGCTGCATCTCATTCGAGCGCCACGAAGTATACGGCTCGTCAAAATGCTCGCGCGCCCTATCTTCCCACATCTGCTCGCTCTAGCCGTGCGATAGGGCGCTCTGGCGGTAGCGCGCTTGGTAAAATACCGTCGCCAGAGCGGGGTAATGCGCTAGGACAAGGTGCTGCGATGCGTTATGATGAGCGTTGGGCGAAGCCCGCTCCACAGCCTTACGAGCCTGCGCCTGAGACCGAGAAAAAGCGCGGGCTGATATTTTCGTCGCAGTGGGGCCCCGCCGCGCCGAAAAGTAAGTGGCAGCAGCACGAAGCCCCGACGGATGACGCTTCGTCGCGCAATGAGTCGGTGATGGATATGCTGCAGGACAAAATGAGCAGGGTCAAGGTGAATATGGAGCTAGTGCGCTAGCCTAGGCGGCACGCCGGCGCAATTTATATGCGTAGGCGGTTTAAATTTTGCTGCCTCTATAAGATCGCGATACTGGCGCAGTGTGCAAACACGAACGCTGACGTTTTTTCGGCTTTGCCGCCGTGCGAAACAATGCCCTAATGCTGCAATTAAAGATAGAATGTTCATATTTCATCCACTTGCTTTGAAATTTCACGGCTGCATGCCGTGCTGCTAGGATAAACCATACTGCAC
>CAURFS010000126.1:0-5955 GCA_963523845.1 uncultured Campylobacter sp.
CGTCGTAGCAGTATGCTGTGCAATGAGCCTCGTCAAAATAGGCATTATCCGCGCCTAATAGATTTGTAAAAAACGCTCGCGCAGCGCTATTCGTCGCCATCTAAGCCTAGCAAATAGCGGTAGTGTTTGTCGTAATCGCTGATCGGGCCATTAGTAAAATCCCAAATGACGGTCTTTATCTCGCCCACGCGCGAGTAAAATGGCAGCTGATAATAAGCTACGCTGCCGCTAGCAAACGTACGCAAAGGCTTGAAACTACCGCAGTCGGCAAATACGCCTTGTTTATCCATCGCGATAAAAATCAGTCCGGCGCTGTTTTGCGCGCAAATTTTACGAAAATCGTCACGGCTGGGATTTGGCTTGTGGTTGTAGCTAAGATAGGCGCCGCCAAGATCTGGGTGGATAAAATTTATATTCGGAAAAGCCTTGATAACCTGCTCGTAAATTTCAGCGTTAGGCGCGACGATTATGGCGCGGTCATAGAGGAAATTTAAGATCACTTTATCACCGCTTGAGGGTAAAATTTTAGGCAGCGGCAGCGCCTCTTGAGCTAACATATCAAAAACCTCAAATCGCACCTTTGCCTTGCCTGCGCTTTTTTGCGTCACGACTGCGCGCGCGATGATGGAGCTTGCGCCGCTACCGAAATTATGCATCACCACTCCGCTGCTGCCTACGGCAATCGTAGGGCTATCTGTTATCTCGCCTGAACCATCCTTTACACTAAGTAGGGCGGTTTCGTATCGCGGCATGTTAAATTCCGCCCCTATCGCCGCGCTTAAAAATAGGCCTAAAATAAGTAAAGCTTTTTTCAAAATTCTGCTCCTGAATAAAATTTCGGCTAATTATACATAAAACTTTGAAATTAGCGATAAAATTCCACTGTATTTACGAAATATAAGCGTTTTTTCGTTACAATCCCGCCTTAAAATAATATTTCAAAGCGGTTTTATATGACTAGAATTTTTATATTGCTTTTTCTGTGGATAGGCGTAGTTTTTGCGAACAACCCCAGCGTAGAGAAGTTTGCCTGGCCCGATGGCGTGAGTCTGCTTCAATTTATGGAAACTACGGGCATCCCCGCATCGGTGTATTATGACCTGGATAAAGAGGACCAAGAGCTTGCCGCCGAGGTGCGAGCGGGCGTGGAGTGTCAAATTTTGCGTGATCCCGCAGGCCGTGTCTCCCAGCTGCTAATCCCCGTCAGTGAGGAGCTTCAGATCCACATATACCGCGATAAATTCGGCACTTTTAGATTCGTTTATACTCCGATAGTTTATGAGGAAAACAGCTACTCTTTAGGAATTCAGATCGAAAGCTCGCCCTATCAAGATATCATCAAAGCTACGGGTAATGCAGCTTTAGCGAATGAGTTTATGCTTGTTTTTAAAAACGAGGTAAATTTTAAAAAGCTGCAAAAGGGCGATCGACTCGTGATCCTATACGAGCAAAAAACGCGCCTTGGCAAGCCTTTTGGCGGAGTAAATATCACCGCAGGAATGATCGAGGAAAATAAAAGGCCCAAATCGCTATATTTTTTCGATGATAAATACTACGACCGAAGCGGTAAAAAGGTCGAATCTTTTCTACTTATCACGCCGCTTGTTTATACTAGAATTTCGTCGTATTTCACTCCTAAGAGGTTTCATCCGATCTTAAAGCGTTACCGCGCACATCTGGGCGTAGATTATGCAGCCCCCAAAGGCACTAGGGTAAATGCCGCAGGGGCGGGCAAGATTAGCTTTGTAGGGCGTAAAAACGGCTACGGCAACACCGTAGAGATCAACCACGGCGGCGGTATCAGTACGCTTTATGCACATCTTAGCGGCTTTGCTAGTGGCACAAAAGCAGGCGTTAGCGTCAAGCAAGGTCAGTTAATCGCCTACGTGGGATCGACCGGGCTTAGTTCGGGACCGCATCTGCACTTCGGACTTTATAAAAATAAGCAGGCTATAGATCCCCTTAAAGTAGTCAAGATTGAAAAAACTAACGTCATAAGCGCCGAAGAACTTAAATTTAAAGCTCTCGTCAAAGATATGGACGCCAGAATGGCTGCGGCTAAAGACGGCTCGAAAAACCCTGCTAAATTTGAAAACTACGAGTCGCTTATCACGATAAATTAAGGCCAAAAATGGAAAATAAAGAGCAGCTGGACGACGTCGAGGAAGCTAAGGCGCTTCTTGATGCGCATCTAGGCGATACGCTTGAGCATGAGCTGAGTGCCGCCGATCTTACGGAGCATTTAAAAACTCTAAAAAAGCATGACGAAGAAAAATACGTAGAATTTCTAAAAAAGCTAGATCCTGAGGATCTTGCCGATGCTGCGCTTGAGATGCCCGAGCATATGCTCGAAGACGTCATCGAAACTCTGCCTCACGAAAAGATCGTCAAAGCGATCGAGGAGCTCGAAAGCGACGATCAGGCGGAGCTTTTGCAAAACATCGGCGAAATCGACGAGGACAAGGCCGAGCAGATTTTCTATGGGCTTGACGAGGACGATCGCCACGACATTCTTACTATCTCCAAATATAGCGAAGATGAGGCGGGCGCGTATATGCAGACTGAGGTCTTTAGCGCGAGGCAGGATCAGACCCTGGGACAGGCGGTCGAGATGCTGCGCGTTATGCGCGAAAAGGACGAGATCGAAAACGTCTTTCAACTCTTTGTGCTCGATAAAAAAGGGCATCTACTTACTACCTTTTCGACGTCCGATCTGATTTTATACGATTTTTCGCTCACGCTGGAAGAAATTTCACAAAAATTCGGCGCCGAAAATAAAATCCACTTCGCCACCGATACCGACAAGATCGATGACGTGATCAAGGATTTTGAGGAGTTCGATCTTAACGTCATCCCCGTAGTCGATGCTAACGGCGTGCTCATCGGGCGTATCACCGCCGATGATATCCACGATCTCATCCAAGAGCGCGCCACCGAGCAAATTTACAACCTTGCGGGCGTCGATGACGAAGCGGAGGACGATGAGACTACGATCTTTAAGGCGGGGCGCGCGCGCGCCTTGTGGCTGGCGGTAAATTTATGCACGGCGATCGTAAGCTCCACGATCATCGGGCTTTTTGACGCCACTATCGAAAAGCTGGTCGCACTCGCCGTGCTTATGCCGATAGTCGCCTCCATGGGCGGCAACACCGGTACGCAGGCGCTTACGGTAACCGTGCGCCGCCTAGCCCTGGGCGAGATAGCGTTTAAAGACAAAAAGCAGGTTCTCTTTCGCGAGATCACAATCGCTTTTATAAACGGTCTCATTTTTGCCACGCTGATGGGGTTTGTGGCGTATTTTTGGTTCGGCATTAAGCTTTTGGGGCTGGTGATTGCGATGTCGATGGTGCTAAATTTAACTCTCGCGGGGCTTTTTGGCGCCGTCATTCCGATCACGCTTAAAAAATTAAATATCGATCCCGCCGTCGGCAGCTCCGTGCTGCTTACCACGGTGACGGACATCGTGGGATTTTTTAGCTTTTTAGGACTTGCGACATGGATACTACTATAAAAAATTTTAAAATTTCCGAGCTTAAAAGCTCGAATTTCGTTAAACCCTTTCGCTTAAATTTCGAAATGGACGGCGTAGCGCGCGCGTGGGATTGCGTCAAGGTGCACGATAGCGTCTCGATTTTGCTTTATCATACGCAGCGCGACGCGCTTTTGCTCGTCAAGCAGTTTCGCCCAAGCGTGTGGTTTTATCAAGAGGAAAATTTAATAAATTCGCCCGAGAAGGGCTACACCTATGAGCTTTGCGCGGGCATTTTGGACAAGGGTATCAGCGAGGAGCAAACGGCGATCGAAGAGGTGCTCGAGGAGACGGGATATGCCGTGAAGGATCTGAAATTTATCACGAGCTACTACAGCGCCCTGGGCTTTGCGGCGAATCGTCAAATTTTATACTTCGCGCGCATCGACGAATCGATGAAGATCGGTAGCGGCGGCGGCGTGGACGGCGAGAATATCGAGCTTTTCTACCTGCCTGCAGCCAAGGCGCGAGAGTTTATGTTCGACGAAAAGATCGTGCGCGCGCCGGGGCTGATCCTAGCATTTCAGTGGTTTTTGAGCGAGTTTAAAGCTTAGCGGCGAGGTGGAATTTCGCGTGCCGTTGCGCATTTTTGCGCCTCGGCTTTAAATTTAAAGGACGGCGATGAGGGTTTTACTTAGGCTGTGCGTTATCGCGGCGTGCCTTTATGTGGCGATCGCGGCGGGACTTTATATCTTTCAGGAGCGGCTGATATTTTTGGGCGAACCGCTGGATAAAAATTTCAAATTTAGCTTTGAAAATTCCGAATTTGCAGGACTTGTGAACGCGCCCGAGAGGGGCGTGCATTTAGATATGCAGGCGTCCGCTACGAAAAATAGTGCGGCGACAAACGGCGGCGCGGACGAAAGCGCTTCCGCAGCGAGCGGCACGAAAGAAAACGGCGCCGCAGCGGGTGAGATCAAAAACGAAAGCGCTCAAACTAGCGCCGAGCATATCGGCGAAAACGCCGCTCAGGACGTCACAGCGGGCAATAACGCAAACTCCGCTGCGATAAAATTTCAAGAGATCAATATCCCGTTTGGGGGCGGGGCGATAAACGGGCTGAAATTTAGCGCGGCAGAGCCTAAAGGCGCGATTTTGTTCTTTCACGGCAACTTCGGCGACGTGAGCGGCTGGGGTGCATACGGCGCGGATTTTGCGGCTTTGGGATACGATTTTTATATTTTCGATTACCCGGGCTACGGCAAATCGGACGGCAAAATTTCATCGCAGCAGCAGCTTTTTGCGAGTGCCGATGCGATGAGCCGCTACGTTTTGGCGCAGCATTCGCCAAGTAAGCTCGCGATGATCGGCTACTCGATCGGAAGCGGCATCGCGGCGCAGCAGGCCGCGAAGTGGGACGCGGCGCGGCTGATTTTGCTCGCGCCATATTTTAGCTTCGAGCGGCTCGCGCACGAAAAAATCCCCTTCGTGCGGAAATTTTTGATCCGCTACAAGATTCCGACCGCGGAATTTTTGCAAGCGGCACGCGGCACTCAGATCACGCTCATCCACGGCGCCGCCGACGAGCTGATACCGGTGCAGCACTCAAACGATCTTGCGGGGTCTCTTAAGGCGGGCGATCTATTTATGAAATAGCCGCCGCGCGGCATAATGGACTGCTGGCAATGCCCGGTATTTGGGAAATTTTAAAAGAGAGGCTGCGCTAATTTAGCGGAGCTCGGCGTAAAATTCCACGCAGAATTCGACCGCTAAATTTTAAAATTTTACGTAGAATTCCGCGCGGGTTAGGTCGTCGTAAAATTTCATGAAATTTTATAGCGGCAAAGCACGGCGCCAAAACAAGGGCGCAATTTCAAATCAAAATTTACGCGCCGTTAGCTGCAAATATAGAGCCCGTCTTGTTGGCGCTAAATTATTTCTAGTGCGCACGTGCCGTAAATTTAAAGCTAAAATTTGCGCCAGGTCGCAACGCCGTATGTTTTAACCGCGATAAAATTCTGTGAAATTTTATCCCGCGGGCATTTATAAATTTCAAGAAATTTCAAGTCTAAATTTTATATTTACGCGGAAGCGACGCCGTATTTTATCCGCGTAGAATTCTGCCGCGTAGAATTTTATCTAGCGAAATTCTGTTTCGCAAAATTCTATCTCGTAGAATTTTAATTCGCCGCGCTCAAATTTTACCCGCCGCTTTAAATTTATACCGCCGCGCCTAAATTTCTCCCGCCCGTCGCGCTTTACCCAAATTTATATTTAGTTGTTGTAAAATGCGTTTTTAAAAGGATTTTAGCGGTTTGTGATATGAGTATTTTAGAGTTTACGGAGTGCGTAGGCATCGCTTCGGCGGCGCTTAGCGGGTTTTTATTCGGCGTAAAGAAGGGCTGCGAGTGGCTTGGGATCTTTATCGCGGCATTTTTGACGGCGCTTGGCGGCGGGATCATGCGCGACACCTTAGTAAGCCGCGA
>CAURFS010000127.1:0-5888 GCA_963523845.1 uncultured Campylobacter sp.
CGATCAGCTGCCGCTAGATTGGTACGAGACGATGAAAAAGACGATCGACGTTTTCGGAGAAAATTTGTAGTTGATGAAATTTATTAAAATTTTACTTTTATCCGCGATCTTTAGCTCGCGGATATTTGCGTGCGCTCTGTGTGCCCTATACACGCCCACTGCGCACGTTAGCATTACCCCCGTCGCACAAGACGGCAAGATCGTGAGTCTGCATTTTTCGTGGCTTTTCTCTCAAAATTTTACCGACGTCATAATGCAGACCTACGATATAAATTCCAACGGCAAGCTTGAAAATAGCGAGCTTGCTGAGATAACTAAGGCGATGACCGATTATCTGACCCCCAAAAACTACCTTTGCGAGGCGGAATTCTACGATCAAGCGCCAAAAAACGCAAAGCCCGCGCTTAGCAACCTCGTAGGCACGCAGATCAAGGGAAATTTTAAAAACGCAATAAGCCTCGTCAAAAAGGGCAGACTCGTGTTCGAGTTCGATCAAAAGGTCGGCTTCGAACTGCGAAACAACCGCGTTCTTAAAATTTCCATTAACGACGATCAGGGATTTTTCAATTTCAAAATGCTTGACGACAAGCCCATTAATCTAGGCGAGGGCTTTGTAGCGATACCTAATTCATATTTAGCCACCACTTTTATAGAATTTAGCGGCGAAACACCAAAGATCGCAGATAAAAAGCCGCCAATTTCAGGCGCGCCGAACTCCGATTTAACGCAGAGCGAACTTACATCTAGCGAGCAGAGCCTTGCGGGCTCAGAGGATAAACTTGCGCAAGGCGGGCAAGGAAAACCTAATGCCAGCTCGGCGCGCAGATCAAACCAAAGATCGGTTGGTGATATCGTTTCGGAGGCTGCAGTAGAGGCGCAAAAAAATATCGCCGCTTCGGATGCTCTCGCGCAGATTAATAAAGCCGCTAAAAAGGATGCGCAGGAAAAAGGTGGTTCCGCAAATTCTGCGGCGCCTGCAGATAAAGGCGCGGGCGAAAATTTTGCTGCGATCCGAGATAACTCTTTAAATTCCGCGCATTCTACGCAAAATCTAGCGACGCCGCCCGAGGAGAGTTCTTTAAATTTAGCGCAAAATAACGCGAGCAAAAACGGCGCCACATCCGACAGCGACGAGATTTCAAGCGAGCAGCACAAAGAGGTCTCGCTGGGATTTGTCGCGCAAAAGACGATGGATTTTATGAAAAGCCTCAAAACGGCGTTTCGCGCAAGCAGCGAGCATGCAAGCGCAAGCACCATCCTATGGGTCTTGGCGCTTTCTTTCATATACGGCTTTTTCCACGCGGCAGGCCCAGGGCACGCGAAGCTGCTAACGGCGAGCTATTTCTTAGCCCATGGCGGCAGCTACATCAAAGCTTTCGGATTTGCCCTTAAAATCGGGCTTCTACACGTCCTAGGAGCGCTCGTTTTGGTAAGCGCGAGCATGTTCGTGCTGCAAAATGTCGCAGGGCTCGTCTCTGCAAACTCCGCCTCGATCACAACGAAAATTTCAGCGCTTCTGATCATCGTCATAACGGCGCTCATCATCTACGACAAAGCTCGCCGCGTAAGATCGGGCGCCCACCACGATGCGGGCTGCTCCTGCGCCGCTTGCGCTTCCGCCGCAAACACTGCAGAGACGGGCGCCGGATTAAAAAATACGGCATTTGCAAACGCCGGTAATTCCGCTCACGTAGCGTCAAAGAGCTATAAATTTTCTAAATTTAATATCCAAAGCGGCGAATCCGCGCAGTATTTGGATGCCAAAAATTTAGGCGCCGCAACGGCAGAGCTAAATTTGGATTCAAATTTAGCCGCAAATTTAGAGGAAAACTCGTCTAGCCAAAACGAGCAAAAACAGGCTTTAAATTCTGCAAATTTAAAAAACCAAACCTCATCTCGCTCGCTGCGAAATGGCGCGAGTGGCGGCGGCGAGAAAGGGCGAGAGTGGCTTATCGCGCTTGCGGCGGCGCTCGTGCCCTGCCCTGGCACGATCCTAATTTTCGTGCTTGCCTTCAGCCTTGGAAGCTTCGCGCTTAGCGTCGCAAGTGCGCTTTTCATCGGTTTTGGAATGAGCGTCGTAATATTTTTAGCCGCGCTTTTTGGCGCGAAGGCAAACGAGCTTAGCTCAAAGCGGCTCGTAAGTTTGAAGCTTTACGTCGAATTTTTGGGGCTTTTCGTGATGTTTGGGCTCGGAGTTTTTATGTATTTCATCTCAGACACCCTCAGGATACTGTGATCGCAAAATTTGAACGCAAATTTCAAAGGCGGCTCGCGTGAAATATAAACTTGCGCGATACGTTAAATTTTAAATCCGGTGCGGATCTAATTTCAAAGAGTAAGATTTTAAAATTTTACGCCGCACGGACCCGCGTAAATTAAGCTCCGATCCCGACTATTCATTAAGCGGCGGAATTCGCTCTTTATAAATCACGTTAAATTTTGCTACAATACGGGCGAAATTTTTCTCAAGGATAGATATGTCGCCTGCTCTGCAAGATGCTATTTCACAGACTTTAATCGAGCAAAAAGCGTGCGCTAAAGCTTTTAATAGATACCGCTACCTCAGTATAGCCGCCTTTTTTGCGGTCCTGTTCGTATTAGTGTTTCTAAACGGCGTTAAAGCAGACACTCCTCTAATAGAAATTGCCGAATTTTCGAGCGTCTTGATCCTTTTTCATATCTTTTGGATATTTCTTATGCATTGCGCCAGTCAAGAAAGCGAAGCGGAAATTCGCTACTACAAATTTTATAAAGAGATATTCGTCCGCGCCGTAATAAAAGATATAGATGCCGGTTTAAAATACGATCCATATACCGGCATGCAAGAAGAGGAATTTCAAAAATTTAGAATTTATAGGAAATCTAGGATCAAAAGCGAGGATCGGATTACGGGCGTGCACTGCGGGATTAAATTTAGCCTCAGCGAGGTACATAGTAATGGTAGGTTTTACATGAAAACGGATAATCCGCTCATAGCGGCGATTATGTTGATCAAAATATTCTACGATAACTATATGGACTTTGACGGCAACGTACTGATCTGCGAGCTCGCGAAAAAAACCTCGGGCAAAACGATAGTGGTAAGCAGGGAGCTAAACGCCAAGATCTTCGGCGAAAAAGAGATGATGGACGATGTGGATTTTATGCGCGATTTTCGCGTGTTTGCGGATGACAAAGTAGAAGCACGCTATCTGCTAACGCCCGCGTTCATGGAGCGCCTGCGCGAAATAAATCGCGAAACGAGCGGCGAGTTCAGCTTGAGCACGGTATTTATGGATGAGCGCTTATATCTATTTTTAAACGGTGCGCCCGATCTTTTTGAAACTACGCTTTTTGGTAGGCCCGCTAGCATAGAGCTCGCGCGCGAATACCAAACGCAGATCCGCAAAATTTTAAGCCTAATCGAAACGCTTAAACTCACAAATTAGCAGGGCGCATTACGGCTGAAATTTTGTACCTGCTCATTTTAGGCTAGACGGAATTTTTCGGCGAAGCATAATTTCGGCAAAACGTAAAATTTAATCAGCAGTGCGATCTCTCGGCAGCTGTCCGAAATTTAATCAGCAGTGCAATCGCTCGGCGGTTGCCCGAAATTTAAACGGGCGATACGATTAGAGAGATGAAAGTGCCTGTCGCGCATAAATTTGAAGCAAAAGCGCCTTGTCGTTGTCTTATAAATAAAATTTAACACTTCGATGCTTTCTGGAAGCGACTCTTGCTTAGCTCTTAATGCCCAAAATAAAATTTGACCGCGTTTCGCATCGCAGCCTCTAGCTTTTAGTGCCAAACCTGCATAGCGGCAAAATTTAATCGGCGGCGCCCGCGATGATGAAATTTAAAAGCAGCTCTGCAAGGACGAAATTTAAAATTTAAAAGCAAGCTCACGGCGAGAGTTAAATTTAAAGCGCTCGCGGCGTTTGCAAAAGCCGTGAGCCAAAGCGTATATGCCTAGCGCATGCCGCAACGTATCGCAAGCGCTTGCCTGCACATTACGTCAAATTTCGCAAAATCCTCGCCACGCGTTCCTGCATCGTCTCATAAAACGCCATCGTAAGCTGGATTGTAAATTTAAATTATAAAGAATTGGATGAGGCGAAATTTAAAATTCCGCCTCCTAAGCGGAAAGGGATTAAAGCGCCGCGTAGCGCACCATTAGGCAGGTTTCAAGCGCCGCCAGCTTATCAAGCGTGCTTTTTTGCACTTCGGAATCGACCAAAATGACTGCCAAAGCGTCCCCCTCCTCGCCTCTGCCTAGGCGGAAGTCCGCGATATTGATGTTTTCGTCGGCTAGGATTGTGCTTACGGATTTGATAACGCCCGGTACGTCGGTGTTTTTGAATATTATCATCTTGCCCTTCGGCTTAAAATCGGTCTTAAATCCGCCGATATTTACGATACGCTCCTCGCTTCCGTCAAAGACCGTGCCCGCGACGTTTGAGATCGCTTTGTCGGTCGTAACCTTAACCGCGATCTCGCTTTTATAAACACTTCGCGCAAGCTCGCCGAAGCTCGTCTCAATCCCCTTTTCATCCGCAAGAAATTTAGCGTTGACGTAATTTAGCGAATCGCCCAAAGAATCGTGCAGCGCGCCTACGATTGCAAAAACGAGCATCGATTTTAGATACTGAACTACCTCACCGCTGCCCTCGATGCGAATCGATTTGATCGGGCCCTTGTTGATCTGCGCCGCAAGATAGGCCATTTTGGAGACTAAATTTATATACGGCTCGATACCGCGTGGCAGATCCTCGAGCTTAAGCGGCAAATTTAAAGCGTTTGGATAGTTTAGGCCGCGCGCGGCGCTGATTGCCTGCTCTGCGGCTTCCCGGGCGATATTGCTTTGCGATTCGAGCGTATTTGCGCCAAGATGCGGAGTCGCGCTTAAATTTTCGATATCCAAAAGCTCGTGATCGGTCGCAGGCTCTTTGTCAAAAACGTCGATGCCGAGATACGCGATCTTGCCGCTGCGTAGATTGTTTGCGAGCGCTTTTTCATTATACAGCCCGCCTCTAGCGCAGTTTATTAGGCGTACGCCGTCCTTCATCTTCGCTATTTGCGGCTCGCCTACCATATTTATCGTCTCTTGATTTTTCGGCGTATGGATCGTGATGAAGTCGCAAGATAAAATTTCATCGAAATTCTTCGTATATTTTACTCCGAGCTTCGTGGCCTTCTCAGGCTCGATATACGGATCGTAGGCAATGACGTTCATCCCAAACGCAAGCGCGCGCACCCCCACGCGCGAGCCGATGTTTCCAAAGCCGATGATGCCGAGGCTCTTTTTATAAAGCTCGGTGCCGTACCACTTCTCGCGCTTCCAAATTCTATTAATTTTCAGATCGTTGCAGGAATTTACATATTTGCGCGCCGCATTTAGTAGATGGCACATGGTCATTTCTACTGCGGCGATGGTGTTTGCGGTAGGTACGTTCATCAAAATAATGCCGCGCTTGGAGCAGCCGTCGATGTCGCAGTTATCCACACCCACGCCCGCGCGCACGATCGCTTTTAGCTTGGTGCTGGCATTTAGAAATTTCTCATCCACCGCCGTAGAGCTTCTGGTAATCGCGACGTCCGCATCGCCTAAAATTCCGTATAGCTCGCTCTTGGGCACGCTCGTGGCGTCGATTACTTTAACGTCCGATTCCTGCTTAAGCAGATCAAAACCGATTTTGTGGATTGCATCGCAGACTATGATAGTTTTCATTAAATTTAACCTTTAGAAGTGGGTCCGCAAGGCGGGGATGCCTTGCGGGAGGAGTTATTTATTTAGTTGATCTTTGATCAGATCCCCTAGGCTTTGCTTCTCGTCGTCGTTGCTATAGATCTCGTTTAGCACCTCGCGCTCCTTCTGATGAGCCAGCCTGCGCACGCTTAGGCGAATTCTA
>CAURFS010000128.1:0-5781 GCA_963523845.1 uncultured Campylobacter sp.
GCGTGATCCTCTCGGTAAGAAGCGCAATTTGCACCTCTGCAGAGCCCGTATCCTTCTCTCTTCTAGCGAATTTCGCAACTATCTGTGCTTTTTGAGCCGTGTCTAAAGCCATGATGACCTCCTGATCGGTAAAATAGGAAGCGATTATACTTAATTAACCTAAATTTTTGCTTTCTTTGTGTAAAATGCACGCTTTGACACCAAAGGAGAGAATAAATGCTTTTTACAAAAGCAAGCGAATACGCCCTGCTTTCAATGATCTGCATCGCGGGCAAGGAGGAATCGATGGATGTCGATTCGATCTCTAGCGAGCTTGGAATTTCACGCAGCTTTTTGGCTAAAATTTTACAAAATTTAGCTCGTGCGGGGCTTCTAAATTCCTTCAAAGGCGCTAAGGGCGGCTTTGTGCTCGCGCGCAATGCGGACGAGATCACGCTAAGCGAGATCATTAAAAGCGCCGAAAGACGCAAGGCGACGGTATTTGACTGCACTGCCGAGGGGATCGACGCCTGCCCGAACGGTCGCACGCTATGCCGCGTCAATCTAATGTTTGGCGAGCTTCAAGAGAAAGTCGATGAGTATATGGATACGATCACGCTAGCAGATATCATCGGCAAAGAGCGCAAATGAAAATATATCACCTAAGCCACACCGATCTAGACGGCTACGGCGCGCAGTTCGTCGCGGTGCACTACCTGACGGACGTGGAATTTTTCAACGCCAACTACGGCAAGGAGATAAACGAAAAATTTGAACTCATACTTGAGCGCATCGACGAACGGCTTGCCGTAGACGCAGACGAAAAAAGCCTGGTTTTAATCACCGATCTAAATTTACTGCCCGCGCAATGCGAGAAATTTAGCGGCGAGCTGGCACGTCGCAACGCTCGCATGATCCTTTTGGATCATCATCAAAGCGGGCTTGAGTGCGCGAAAAAATTCCCGTGGTATTTCCTAGACTCATCGCGCTGCGCCACGAAGATCACCTATGATTTTTTCAGCGCGATGTTCGGCGGCAAGACGCGGCTGGATAAACTCGTGCGCGTCGTAAACGCCGTGGATATCTGGCTGAAAGACGAAAGCGAGTTTGAGCTCGGCAAGGTCTGCCTCGGCATGGTCTCGGGCGCGAAAGAGATCAATAAGATCATGTTCGAGCGGGAGAGCAGGGATTATATCTTTTTCCTGTTAGAAAAAATTTTTAAATTTCAAGACGAGGCGGACGCACACATTGCGCTAGATAGCGCGCTGCACGGCATAAAAAAGGAATTTTTTAAAAGCGAGCGCGACGATACGCTAAGCAATCTCGTCTCGCATTTCGTAGTCGCCCGTCTAAGCGCGCAAAAGCAGCGCTTTGAGATCAGATATCTCGATAAAAAGGGCATTTTGACCTACAATATCGGCAACGTAAGCGTCATCGGCAACGACTTTTTGACGCAAAACCCTGATGTCGATTTTTTCATCGACGTAACGAGCAAGAAAACACTCAGCTTCCGCGCCGACGGCAAGATCGACGTAAGTGAAATGGCAAAGCTGCTCCTCGGCGGCGGCGGGCACGTAAATGCAAGCGGCGGGATGTTTGCGGGCTTTAAGGACGCGAGCTCGTACGAAGCCGTAAAGGCGCAAATCGTGGATCTGATCGAGAAAAAAACCCAAATTTCAAAGGAAGAAGATGAAAACTAATGACGAAAAAATCGCCGAGCAAGACCTCATCTACGAGATTAATATCCTGCTTGACGCGATGCTGCTTTATGCTGGCGTGAAGCGCGAGCGGCTCGCCGACGCGGCGCAGCTGTATATCGAAAACATCGACGTCGTGCTACAAAACTCGGATGCCAGCGGTGCAGACGAGGTGATCGCCGTTGTCGAGTTTTTGCGTAGCAAACACGCGGAACTATTCGAAAATAAGGGCTAGCTCGCGGAATTTTAAGCGAAATTTTGCGAGCTAGAATTTTACGAAGCGCAAACTTGCGGAGTAGAATTTCATTTAGCGCGGAAATTTATGGAGCGAAATCTGCGAGATAAAATTTTGCTAAATAGAATTTCTAAAATACGGAATGCGAAATACGGAATTTTACGGACTTAGGCTTAAAATTTTAAAATTTAGCAAGTAGGCTTTGCGAATAAAATTTTATGGCATAGCGGCTACAGAATTTTGTTTTAAAATTTTATGCTGTCAAACAAGAGCAAAATTTCAAGGCTTAGAATTTACGCTAAGAAATTCCGCGCAATAGCAAATTTAAAATTTTAAGTGCATTTTGTGGCACGGAATTTTGCAAAAAATTTTAGACAACGCGGGACGGCTCTGAGTCAAATTCTAATCTAGGCTTCGCGCGGAATTTGCATCAAAACTCCGCGCGGAATTTTGTGCTTAACTAAGGTGCAAAATTTAAATATAAAGGCTAAATCTTTGCTTGCCAGTGCGGTGCGAAGAGTGCGCAGATTGCGGAATTTTAAATTTAAAAGCACGATTCTGCCGTCTAAGATCAAAAAATGGCGTGGCATCCAGGCTTGCCGATAATGACAAAGCTCGCTTTGAAAGGAAGGGAGAATTTTATCTGCAAAAGCGCAAAGATGGCATTTTAAGATACTTTTGTCATTTCTAAGAGAAAAAGATCCGCGCCAGAGGCTTTTAAGAAAGCGCGCTTGATAAAATATTATCGCTAGATATGACGCAGGTGTGGTAACATCCGAACGTAGCGAAATTAAATGAACGCAGCGCTCTATCGTCGCAAAGCCAGGCATCGTAAAATAAAAAAGCTTTGGCGGGGCGCTAAGAAGTAAAATGTCGCAAAATAAGATATTTGCAGAGCAAGGTGCCTATAAGATGAAGCGTCGTAAAATAGAATAGAAAGCAACACGTGGATAAAATAAGTACCGTGAATCAGAATTTCGTAGCAGTGACGCAGGACGCGATTAAATTTTAAGCCGGCGGCGCGCTAAATTTTGAAATTTTATGAATTTAAAACTTTATGAAAGGATATAAATGAAAAAGATTTTTTTGTTTGCATGTCTCATGCTTTTGGGCTCGCAGCTTTTCGGCGACGATAAGGTTTATCGCCTAAGACTTGCTAGTACGTGGGAGGCGACTACGCCCGTTTTGGGCGCTGCCGCCGAGGATTTTAAAAACTATGCCGAAAGCCTTAGTGGCGGCAGGCTTCAGATCCGCATCGATACGCCGAGTAAGCACAAGGCAAGCTTTGGCATATTCGACTTCGTCAAAAGCGGTCAATATGATCTAGGATATACTTCGCTTTATTATTATAAAGGCAAAGACGCCAAAACTATGCTCTGGACGGCGGTGCCTTTCGGTATGACTACTGATGAGCAGCACGCGTGGTATTACTATGGTGGTGGACGAGAGCTTAATGATAAGATGTTCGCGCAATACGGCATAAAGACCTTTTTGATGGGATCTACCGGCATGCAAATGGGTGGCTGGTTTAAAAAAGAGATCAACTCAGTCGCAGATTTGCAAGGGCTTAAATTCCGCATACCGGGGCTAGGCGGAGAGGTGATGAGCAAGCTGGGCGCCACTATAAACACGGTGCCTACGGGCGAGCTATTTATGGCGTTAGAGATGGGCACGATCGACGCGGTCGAGTGGGTAAGCCCCGTCTATGATATGCCGCTTGGATTTCACAAAGTGGCTAAATACTACTACACAGGCTGGCAAGAGCCTATGGGAGACTGCCAGCTGCTGGTAAATCAAAAGGCGCTAGAGAAGCTGCCTGCGGATCTTCAAGCGATCTTAGAGGCTGCAGCAAGACTTGCCGGAGAGAACTTCCAAAATAAGGGCTTTTATGAAAACGCTCGCATTTGGGCGGAGCTAAAAGCGCAGTTTCCGGACGTGCAGGTGCGCGACTTCCCTGCGGACGTGATAGCCGCGCTTAAAAAAGCAACGAATGAAATCTTAGACGAAGAAGCGGCGAAAGATCCGATGTTTAAAGAGATCCTAGACAGCCAGCGCGCATTTTTGAAAATCGGTAGAGAATGGAATAAAATAAGTACCGTAGCCTACATAAATAACGTAAGCGGTATCGCAGGCGAAAGTGCAGCAAATCCAATCTCCGCAGGCTCTAGCGGTACGACAAACTCAGATTCTGCAAGCAGCGAAAATCACAGCGCTGCAAGCGATTCTAACGCGACGGAAGGTAAAAATTTAGGTGCGACAAAGTAAAGTGGGTGCTGCGAGCGATAAAAATTAAGGCGCAACGAATAGATCTGGCGCAATAAGTAACTCAAGTGCGACAAGCGGCAGAAATTCTAACTACTTTTGATAAAGTAGATGGAATTCTGCCGCAGCAGCTTTGGCGCAATAGCTTCAATATCAGAGCCTAGTTCATAAATCTCCTCCGCAAGCAGGCAGAAGCTTTGGCGCAATAACTTTAACATCGCAAGCGGCGCGATCTAGCGCAGCAAAGGGCCCCCACGTGAAATAGAACGCCAAAAACGCGCGATGAAACAAAATTTTAAAAATTGTGAATTCCAAGCACGGCGGAATTCGGAATTTTAAATCTAAAATTTTAAAATCAAAATTTATGGATTTCGGACGGAGCGCGAAACTACTCCGGTTATGCTAGAAACCGGCATTTGCGACCATTAAGACTAAAAGCCGCGTCTAGCGCCTTAAAAAGCCCATGAGCCTTTTGCATTTATATATTAAAATCACAAAAATTGCATTTGCGTTATTAAAATTATGGCATTTCTTGGCAATATAGGCTAATTCGCATAAAATCAGCCTGCGTGCGTTAAAATTTAATCAATAATGTAATTTGGCAAGATTTGTCGCGATAAAATAACCTTATTATCATGCTTATCTTTAAAATTTACTCCATTGCGCCGCTCTGATTAAGGCTAATTTATTAGGATTTGATAAATCACGAATGCCCAGTTTCTACAGCCGCATCTATTAAAGCAATAGCGGATAATTTCAATCGCTCTCTTATCAATCATGCGACTACGCAAAGAAGCGTATTAATACCACAAAATTTATTGAATTTGAAATTTTTGATCTTTAAAATACTGCAAGACGGCTAAATCGCCAAAATTTCATATTATTTGAATTGATTGTTAAAAAGTAGATTCGGGAGCATAGCTCCCGAATCTACGGATAAGATTAAATTCTTAGAATTTAATCGGATGGTGGTGGAAGTCGTCGTAAACGACCTTGTTGGTCTGAAACTTAATGCGCTTAAGCTCGCGAATACGCAAGAACTCCGCCTCGTCGATTTTTTTAATCTGAATCGCTGCCTTAAACGTAGGCGTTTTGGCGATTAGATCCCAGCCGCCGCTCGTTAGCTCGTTGCAGCAGCTCTCCCAGTAGTGATAAGACATCTGAATGATACCATCCATTATACACTCGGTGATGTCCGCCTTAATCGCGATATAGCCGTAGCGGCTCCACGCGACGATGAAATCGCCCTGCGAAATTCCATATCGTTCGGCGAGTTTCGGATTCATCTCCGCAATCGGTCCTATCGCGTCGCCACCCTGCTCTACGGTCTTAGAGCGCCTAGTCATCGCGCCTCCTGCGTACTCGTAAACCTTACGCGTAGTCAGAAGCTGGATTGGAAACTCCTCGTCGGTCTTCTCGTCCACGGAGCCCGCCATTACAGGATAATCTTTCGGCATATTCATACGTTTTGCAAATTCCTCTTTGGCGCTTTCGATCTTGCTCTTATCATCCACGAATAGAACTGGGACGAAATTTCCCTTGCCGTCCGGGGTAAAGAATTTTTTATCAAGGTACAATGCAGGTCCGCCCATAGAATTCTCATCAGGG
>CAURFS010000129.1:0-5734 GCA_963523845.1 uncultured Campylobacter sp.
ATATCACGCTACCTGAGGCGAAGGAGCGCTCGCTAGCGGGCGTTTTTTTTAAGATCGCAGCTCTGCCGATTGCGGTTTTTGTGGTGTTTTTGCTGGGCTATTTGGGGCTTATCGGGTTGAAGGTAGAAACGCACTCGATCCTGATGCTTGCGGTTTTGCTCATTATTGCACTAATTTTAGCTCGTCATAATGCAGAATATGGCTGCTTAAATTTTCAAAATAATATCGATGATTTCAAGCGTGAGCTGAAAAATTACATCGTCGCCAATCTCTTAAGTATCGGCGGCAAAAAAAAATCAGATGCCAGCTTTGATCTTTTTGTGGACGAATACGGCTACTCACTGCGTAATCAAAACTACGCTTCCGTCGCGTCGGCAGTCTTTCCGATGCTTGGAATTTTAGGAACTTTCATCTCGATTGCGATTTCGATGCCACACTTTTCCTCAAGCAATATCGATGGGTTAGAAACCGAGATCGCGCAGCTTCTAGGCGGCGTAGGTACGGCGTTTTACGTCTCGATCTACGGAATTTTCTTAGCGCTTTGGTGGATATATTTTGAGAAAAAAGGCATTAGCAAATATGAGCGTCTGCTCATTAAATACAAAAATTCCACTAAAAATTTTTTCTGGAACAAAGACGAAATAACACAGGGCTATCTGAATGAAATTTTAAACGCTAATTCTGAAATTTCGCGCTCATTTGCGATGATGAGCTCTACGAATTTTACCGAAAGGCTAAACCGCCTAATCGATGAAAAAATCGGCGCTTTTGAAAGCGTAATGGAAGCCGAGAAGCGAAGTATGGCGATTACACAAGAAGAGCTTGAAAAGGCAGGAGAGATGATCCAAAGAACAAATCTCGCTCACGGTGAGTTAGATAAGAGCTTCGCTCAAATTTTATCTGCGCTTAAGTCCGTGTCTGCAAGCCTAATCGAAATTCAAAACGGAATTTCCGCGCAGTATCTAAATCAGTCTAAGGCTTTAACGGACGGGCAAGGCGAGCTGGCTAACATTACTAGTGCATTAAGCGCTCAAATCAAGAGCCTAAATGCTTCCTTGGGCGGGTTTGCGGGCGAAATTTCAAGTTCGCAGAATGCTTACGCCGCTAAAATTGACGCTAGTTTTAAGGGGTTAAGCGCGGATTTGAAGGCCCTTTTAGCTGGAGAGGACACTGCGCGAACGAGCAACGAAAGCATCATCGAAGAGCTTCGAAAAACGCTTGCGAGCATCGATGAAAAAGCACTTTTAGATGAAAACGAATAACGAAGAAAAAGAGACCTTTTGGATCGCATACGCCGATTTGATGGCGGGGCTGCTTTTTGTTTTCGTGCTTTTAGTAGGCGGCATCATCGTCAAATACTTCCTCACGCAAAGCAACCTGCAGGAGAAAGAAAGTCAAATTTCAAGCGCTCTAGCAAGCCTGCAAAGCCAGGAGAAAAAAAGCGCCGAGCTTGAGGCGCTGAATAAAATTTTTAGCGATCAGCTCGAGAAGCTAAATATCGAAAACACTGATCTTCGCAAGCAAAATTCCATCTATTTCATACAGATCGAAGACCTAACCGAGATGGCAGAAAAGCTGAAAAAAGAGAATTTAGACATCAACTCGCTTCTGCAAAAAGCGCGCGACGACGCCAACGCTACGATCAGCCAAAACGAGCTTAAAATCGCCTTTTTACTCGATCAACTCACGCAAAAGGAGAGCGATTTTAATAAAATTTTACAGGACCTCAACGTCACGAAAAACCGCATCCGCAACCTCACCGGAATGAAGGTTAAGATCATCGCCGATCTGAAGGAGAAGCTAGGCGGTAAGATCCGCATCGACAACGAAAGCGGCGCGATGACGCTAAGCTCGTCGATACTTTTCGATAAGGGCTCAAGCGAGCTGAAAGAGGGCGCCAAAGAGGCGCTCCGCTCGACGCTGCAGAGCTATTTCGCCGCGCTTTTGAATAACGATGAAATTCGCGAAAATTTAGATCAGATCATCATCGAGGGGCACACAGACAGCGACGGCGGGTATTTGTACAATCTCGAACTCTCGCAAAATAGGGCGTTTGCGGTGATGGATTTCATCAACTCGTGGAATAAAGATGAGCGGCTGCAAAAATACCTCATCGCCAGCGGTCGCAGCTACACGCAGCCCGTGATGCGTAGAGGCGTCGAGGACAAGGACGCTAGCCGCCGCATCGAGATAAAATTTACCCTTTCAAACAAAGAGGCGATGGAGGAGATCAGGAAATTTTTGCAGTTCGATGCGAACGCTACGAATTAGTAGCTCGCCCTTAACGGCTCGCTCGAAATTTTAGCCCGCAAAAAAGAGAGCTTAAAATTTTAAAATTCTTGACGAATTAACGACTCATCCGAAATTTCAATGGCGGCGCGGAACATATCCTTTTATTTTGGCGCGAATATTATGAACGGGCGGCTCGCTAAATTTTACGCAGCGTTTACGCAGCATCTGCCGCGACGGAATTGGTTTAAATTTAAGTCCGCGCATTTTGACGCACTTTTAGTACCTCCGCGCGGATAATATGGTTTAAATTTAGACCTTTAATTTAAGCCGTAAATTTAAGCAGGCTCATGGGCGGCTTAAAAATTTAAATGAATTAAAAGCCTAGCTCATTTAGCTTTCTATATCCGTCACAACCGACTTGAGATCCTAAATCGCAAGCCTTATTTAAATATTTTTTTGCAGTGTTTGTATCCTGTTTTACGCCTTCACCATAGAAATATGAAATCCCAAGATTATAGCAACCGTCGGCAAATTCCAAGCGACAAGCCTTCGAAAATAGCTCGTTTGCTTTTTTAGAATCTCGCTCTACGCCCTCGCCCGAATAGTATAGAACTCCCATATTGTAGCACCCATTGACTAATCCTAGATCGCAAGCCTTAGAATATAACTCATATGCTTTTTTGTAGTTTTGCTTTGTGCCACTACCATTTTCATATGAATTCCCGAGATTATAGCAGCTTTGAGCAAGCTCTAACTCACAAGCTCTAGAGTATAGTTCATTCGCTTTTTGGTAGCTTTGTTTTACGCCTTCCCCTTTTTCATATAAAATTCCAAGATTGTGGCAGCTTTCGCCATGTTTTAAATCGCAAGCTTTCAAATATAGCTCACCTGCTTTCTTATAATCCTGCTTTACGCCTTCGCCCGAGGCATATAAAAGCCCGAGATTGTAGCATCCGTCACCTTCTTGCAAATCGCAAGCTTTGGAAAGCATTTCGATCGCTTTTTGATAATCTTGCTTTACTCCTTTGCCTGAGTAGTATAAAACACCCAGATTGCCGCAAGCTATGCTATTTTTTAAGTCACAGGCCTTAGAATATAGTTCGGTCGCTTTTTTATAATCTTGTTCTACGCCCTTGCCGTATTCGTATGACGCCCCTAAGGTGGTGCAACCCCAGCCGTCGCCCAAATTACAGGCTTTAGAATTTAGCTCTTTTGCTTTCTCATAATCCTGCTTCACACCATCCCCTGAATAGTATGCCATGGCGAGATTTACGCATGCTAAGGTGTTGTTATTATCGCATTCGCTTTGCAACTTGCTTATACCGGGATCCTCTTGTTTCGTCGATGACAAAGCCGTGGCTTCTGCTAGTAGCGATAAAGCCGCCGTGGCAATCAGCGCTAAAAATATCCTTTTCATACATCGCTCCGTTTAAAATTTCGGCTATTTTATTTCATTTTCGCTTAATCTTTTGAAAATCGGCGAGCTGTAAATTTACATCGCCGCGAGCTTAAAGGCGAAATTTAGCAAAAAGCGTTAAAATTCCAAGCATTACAAGGAGCAAAAATGAAAATTTTAAAAAGCACGAACGCAAATTTTAAAGAGGAGTTTGCGAGGTTAATGTGCCGCGGCGAGACGGATATGAGATCGGTAATGCCCGTCGTAAGCGGCATCATCGAAGATATCAGAGCGCGCGGCGATGAGGCGTTAGCCGAACAGATAGAGAAATTTGACAGATGGCGCGTACAGGGCGATTTGGCTATCACTCGCGAGCAGATGAGCCGTGCGTATGAAGGCTTAACTGCAGAGCTCAAAAACGCGCTTCAGATCGCATACGAGCGCATCTACGCCTATCACGAAAAGCAGCTTGAAAGAAGCTGGTTTAGCTTCGATCCAAGCGGCGCGATGCTTGGGCAAAAGATCACGCCGGTAGATCGCGCGGGGCTGTATATCCCGGGCGGCAAGGCGGCGTATCCGAGCTCGCTTCTGATGAATGCGATCCCTGCAATCGTCGCGGGCGTGGAGGATATCAGCGTCTGCACTCCCGCCGTGGGCGGCGTCGTAAATGAGCTACTGCTCGCAGCGATGCATGTGCTGGGGATCAAAAAGGCCTACAAAGTGGGCGGCGCCAGCGCGATCGCGGCGATGGCATACGGCACGCGCACGATCGGCAAGGTCGATGTCATCACGGGTCCCGGGAATATCTTCGTCGCAACTGCTAAAAAGCTCGTGTTCGGCGATGTGAATATCGATATGATCGCGGGCCCTAGCGAAGTGGGCATCATCGCAAACGCTGCGGCAAATCCGCGCAACATCGCCGTAGATCTGCTCAGCCAAGCCGAGCACGACGAGATCGCAAGCAGCTTTTTGATAAGCGACGATGAAAAATTTGCTCTTGCCGTCGCAGAGCACATCGAGCGCGAGCTTTCTACGCTCGCGCGCGAGCCGATCGCTCGCGCCAGCGTGCAAAACAAGGGCGCAATCATCATCGTGCGCGATATGAACGAATGCGTGGAGCTGATGAACGAGCTTGCGGTCGAGCACCTAGAAATCGCGACCGAGAACGCCTACGAGCTGCTTCCGCGCATACGCCACGCAGGCGCGATATTTTTGGGTCACTATACGCCCGAAGCGATGGGCGATTATCTTGCAGGCCCTAACCACACACTACCGACCGGCGGAAGCGCGCGATTTTTCTCGCCTTTGGGGGTTTATAACTTCATCAAACGAAGCTCGATCATAGCGCTAAATAAGCGTGCCATAGACGAGCTGGGTGGCGCGTGCATGGCGCTAGCGGACGCCGAGGGGCTCGGCGCGCACAAAAAATCGGTGCAGATTAGATTTGAAGAGAAGTGATTTTGCGGCGGAGTAGCGCAATTGCGAAATGAAATTTTAAAAAAGCGGCTCAGGGCTTAAAATTTGCCCGCATATAGCTTAAGGCGGTTTGCATGTAGCTTAAAAATTGCGAAGCGAAATTTTAAAAAGCATCGGCGGCAGTTGCGAAATCGCGAACCGAAATTTTAAAATTTAAAGACGAGTTAAATTTTAAAAAATGTAAGCGTCGCGACGAGAGTAAAATTTTAAAATTTCAAAAGCGCTATAAATTTAAAAAAACAGCCGTATTTGATTAAAATTTAAGGCAAATTTACTAAGCGAAATGATATACTTTCGCTGATTTTTTACAAGGAGAGAAAAATGAAAAAATCACTTTTAGTTTTGGCTAGTTTTGGCTTTGCGCTAAGTCTTAGCGCCGCAGATCTTTCAGATAGCTGCAAAGAGTATTTCGCAGATCTTGATAAGATGGTTGACACCTACAAACAAGCTGGTCAAGAGCAGCAGGTCAAGATGTATGAGGATCAAAAAAAGCAGTCTATGGATCAGATCAGCGCACTTCCTAAGGAGCAGCAAGAGGCCACTTGCAAACAAGCTAAAGAGATATTTAAGCAGATGATGGATCAGATGAAACAGCAAGGCGCTATGAAATAAATACCTTCGCGGGCACGA
>CAURFS010000130.1:0-5717 GCA_963523845.1 uncultured Campylobacter sp.
TAAACGCGCTGTATCCGCCCGCATAAAATTTTACCGCAAGCGCCGCAAGATAATTTATTGAATTCTACAAATTTAGAAATTCCTCAATACTAAAGAATTTAGGCTCAATTCGCAGAGAAATTTCATATTCTGCCTTATTTTTAAAGAACTGGCGTAATCTTAGGTTCTTTTACCAAAGCCAAAAAGCTTGTCAAAGCGGCAATACCATCATTATTGGCTTTATTGCTAAGGCTGGTGCCTTTTATTTATATTCTGCGCTTTATATTTTAAAAGTAGCTACGAAATTTCGAAGTAAAAGTGAAATTATATAAGAAAGATCCCGCAAAACCTAAAATTATAAAATTTTAAAATTCCGTGCCTTAGAATTTAAAATTTCAACTTATGCTTCTCATTAAAATTTAGGCTAAATTTAAATTTTATACAATGAAATTTTAAAATTATGCGCCTAAATCTTGCCTGCGAATTTTAAAATTATCCAGCATAGTTTCGATCGTTCGCTTCAAAGAGGCGACCTGTTATAAAACTACGCGAAACAAGTCTTGGCACGAGCTTTGCTTTAGCTACACAAAGCCTTAAATTTAGACCTTGATGGTAGGTAAATCTATCTGCTCGCGATTATAGAATTTTAAGCGGTATTCATAGCGTTGTAAACCTATATTTTTTATAATTTTACAGTTTAGCAAAACAGGCTATGCAAATGAACGGCCTATAGTTTAAGATCTACTTTTTTGCAATTTTATACTAATAGAAAATGTTTGATATCTCGTTAAGCTATGAATTTAAGCCTATTTTTTCGTGATTTTATAGAGTAAATTTCCGATGCTTTGGATTATCTGCACGAGCACTATCAGGATCACGACTGTGTATGCCATTATATCGGGGCGGAAGCGCTGAAAGCCGTAGCGGATCGCCACATCGCCGAGCCCGCCGCCGCCAACCGTGCCTGCCATCGCCGTAAATCCGATGATGACGATGAGCGTTAGAGTAATCGCACCGATGATGCTAGGCAGCGCCTCGACGAACATCACGCGAAAGATGATCTGCGTCTTGCTCGCGCCGAAGCTCTTCGCCGCCTCGATCACGCCGCCATCAACCTCCAGCAGCGCGCTTTCGATGAGGCGCGCGATAAAGGGCGCCGAGCCGATAGTAAGCGGTACGATCGCCGCGGTGGTGCCGATGCTCGCGCCGACAAGAAGCTTTGTAATTTGGCGATACGAAATTTCAGATTAAAATTTACCTAGCATTCGAACTTGAAATTTTAAGAAATCAAGCAATTTAAATTTAGATTTCTTAAATTTAATTATATAAAATTTTAGCCTTTGCGGTTACGGATTTTATTTTAAGCTCATACACTTTCGTGCGTTTTAGGGATGCTTTGGAGGCGAATTCTACGCGCGACATGTAGTTTGGGGTGTATTTTTCGCAAAGTATCCGCAGGGCGTAAATTTTACGCTCGTCATCTAACACTTCGTTTGCTTCGCAAACGGCGATCGCGCTGCGGTACTCTGTCGTATAAACTCTAGAGCCTAAAGCGACAGCATCGTTTGCAATAGATCGGTATTCTTCATCACTTAGGGTAGGAACGCGGTTGTAGCTAACAAAAACAGCCGTTACCGCGCGTCCGTTTTGAAAGAGTTTCGCCTTTGTGCCGGCGGGCGCGCCGTGGATATAAATAATGCCTGCATCGCGCACGGGCGAGATAGGCACGCTAAAAATTTCGCCACTATCGTCTATGCAGCTAAGCGTAGCGTATTCGCTCTCGTCGATGATTTTTAACGCCTCATCTTCGCTTAGCTGCCTATCTCGTCTGCGCATTTAGTCCATCTGGTTGCGTAGGAATGCGGGCTCATCGAGCTCGTCGTAGGTTTCGTCTCCGTTAAAATCGCCGCTACTTACCTTTTGTCTAGAAAAGATAGAATTTCGACCCATGCTCTCTAAAAGCGCCTTCCTACGATCCGCTACGTTATCGCTGGCGACCTGCTTTTTTTCTTCGATGCTCCTTTCAAAGCCGGTGGCGATGAGAGTAACTTCGACGCGGTTATTTTCCATCTTAGGATCGGTGGTGGTACCCCAAGTAACATCGGCATCCTTATCCACGGTATCTTCGATGATATTCATCGCGGATTCGATCTCAAGCAAGGAGCAATCAGGCGACATCTTGAAATGCACCAACACGCCCATAGCGCCGTGGATGGAGGTATTATCCAAAAGCGGAGATTGGATCGCGCTTTTTAGCGCTTCCTCTGCCGCGCCATCACCTTCGCTAACGCCGATACCCATAAGCGCCAAACCGCGGTGCGTCATTACCTTTTTTACGTCGGCATAATCGACGTTGATATCGCTATCGCCAGACTCTAAGATCACGGAGATCATACCGTTTACGGCTTGGAATAGGACATTATCTACGATTTTAAAGGCATCTTTTAGGCCGGTTTTTTTATCGATGATCTTCAATAAATTTTGATTTGGGATAACGATTATGGAATCGCACTCTTTTTTAAGCTCTTCAAGACCCTCTTGTGCTAATCTCATGCGCTTTTTACCCTCAAAACCGAAAGGGGTGGTAACGACGCCGATAGTTAGCGCTTTTTTCTCTTTCGCAGCTTTAGCGACTATAGGCGCAGCGCCCGTACCGGTGCCACCGCCCAGACCGGAGCCAACGAAAACAATGTCGGAGTAGTCCAAGCGGTCTTTAAGATCGTCATAATTCTCCTCCGCAGCCATCTTAGCAAGCGCAGGATCCATACCGCAGCCAAGGCCCTTGGTGGTGTTTTCGCCTAGTAAAATTCTAGTATTTGCGATCGACTTTTCTAACGCCTGTGCGTCGGTGTTAGCCACCATAAGCTCAACGTCGGTTTTGGTAAATCCTTCGCGGATCATATGATTTATCATGTTGCATCCGCCGCCGCCGACGCCGATAACCTTCATCTTGGCACCGTAAATGCCCTTTCTTTCTTCCATGCTGTATCCTTTCACGAGTATCTCCTTAGCTTAAAATTTAAAACCAATTTTTCATAGACGACCAAATTTTACTGAAAAAATTCTGTCCGTCTTTTTTTGGAAGTTGGATATTTAGATCCTCCTTCTTAGCCGCACCGCTATCCGCTCTGACGCCCTCTTTTTCTATCGCCTTGCTGACCTCTTTTTCATAATATTCGTTCACATTTCGTTTCGGAGCCTTATTTATAACTTCGTCTTTGTAGCGGAGTTTGCCGTTAGAGTCCATCTCGTAAGGGGTAAATTCGCCAAAGCCATACATGCAAAGTCCCAATGCGCAAGAGTTTGAAATATCGTCTGCGATCTCGTGTAGGCCGCCCACGCTCTTTGCTCTCGCAACCCTAACGGAAGTGTTATCAAAAACTATCGCCGCTAAATCGCGCACGTCGTCTAGCTTTGCCATGCCGCCGGTAATAACTATACCTGCACCTATGCGGTCTTTATAGCCACTTCTTTCGATCTTGTCGGCTATCATATCGAAGGTCTCTTTAACGCGAGCCAGGATGACTTGAGAGATGATCTCAAGGCTTATGATGTGGTTTTCTGACTCGCTATCGCCTAAAGCAGGCAATTCAACTTCGCTATTGCCTTGATTAATTAGATCGTTGTAGGTGATCTTTATGTTTTCCGCATATGGAAGCGGCGTATGCAGAGCGCGAGATAGATCGTTAGTAACGTTATTAGAGCCAAACATCACAACATCGTTATAACGCAAGGAATTCCCCAGGTGGATGACTATATCGCATGTAGCGCCGCCCATATCGATCAGTACGACACCTAGCTCCTTTTCGTCTTTGCTAAGCGTAGATATGGAGGATGCGTAGCCTGAAAGGACGATGTTATCGACCTTTACGCCTGCCATCTCGACTGATTTTTTCAAATTTTTAATCGAGCTTTCCGGCGCGATGACGATATGTGTGGATACCTCTAGGCGCGTGCCACTCATACCGAGGGGGTCTTCGATGTGTTCCTGCTCATCGACTCTAAAATCGTACGGAAGCACATGTAAGATTACACTATCGCTAGGCACGTTAGCCTGGGCTTCTGCGACCTGCATAGCACGCTTGATTTCATCTAGTCCGATCTCATTTTCCAGAGTTATGTCTCCGCGAGATTTAAAGCTTTGGGAATATGAGCCTGAGATCGATATAATGGCTTTATCATAGCTTCTACCAGCGCCTTTTACCGCTGCTTTTACCGCCTGTTTTATTGAGCCTGCGGCTTGCTCTATGTTTGTTATGACACCCTTTTTGATACCTAAAGTATCGGCTCCGCCAACGCCTAAGACCGTAAAAATGCCATCATTTTTAGCGATTATCGCGCGAATTTTAGTCGAGCCTATATCTAGACCTAAAATATACTCACTCACTGTCTTTACCTTTAAAATATCTTTCGGTTTTATAGCGCTTTTCTAGCATTTTGGTTAGATCATCTTGCAGATTAGAATTTAATAGAGCGGTTATTCTATCGGCTACGATCGTTTTTTCTTTATCTATCTCTTCACTACTGCCTAGGCTCTGCTGTGAAATTTTATACACTACGTCTTTGTTATCAATCATCACTATCCCTTCTTTAGCAGGCTTATTAAACATATCAATAAGAAATTTATAAAATTCGTCATCGCTTAGCTTGGTATTATTTTTACTATTAAGAGATAGCGTGCCGAAATCTTCGCCTTTGAAATTTTTAAGCGCATCTTGAGCTCTTTTTTCAAGTAGCTCTTTGCGTTTCTTCGTTTCAAATTCTTTAGAAGCCAAAGACTTAGCCTCTTCAAAGCTCATCTGCCTAGGCTGTTCTACACCGTTTAGTTTAGCAATCAAATATCCGCCTTTGTACTCGAAAGGCTTTATGACATCTCCTGGCTTTGCAACCTCAATCTCAGATATTGGAAAATTGCTAGCCGTAGCAACTATAGTTTCATTAGTATCAAGCTTGCCTTTTTTGATCTCCAGATAATCCTTTGTAGCGTCTTTTTTAACCTGATCCATCCGGTAATCTTTTAAGACATTAGGTTTAGCCTCTGCAAAATCCAATAGTTTATCATCCAGGCTTCTATACTCGCCTCTGTGTTCTTCATAAAATTTACTTA
Source organism: uncultured Campylobacter sp. (assembly GCA_963523845.1). Taxonomy (GTDB): domain Bacteria; phylum Campylobacterota; class Campylobacteria; order Campylobacterales; family Campylobacteraceae; genus Campylobacter_B. The sequence continues at coordinate 5,087 of CAURFS010000130.1, forward strand.
GTTCCGTCTCATTCACATCTACATTGCTAGGTGCCACAAAATACGCTCCTAGAGTATATTTTTTTTCGGTCATAAAGTGCGACTTCTCGCCTTCCCAAAATTTCTTTAGCTCGTCGTCATTAAAAGTGACGTTAGCGTCTGCGTAGATTATCTCTGCAGAAACCTTATCCTGCATCAGCTGCGATGCTGCAAATGCTTCTATGATCTTGGAATTTGGCGTGATCATTAAAGCCTTGCCTAGCTTTTGCAGAGTTAGCGTTTTTTGTAGATTGCGCTCAAATTCCTTTTTGGTTAGTCCAGAATTCCTTACGACATTATCGTAAAGTTCCTTACTAAACGCGCCGTTTTCTTGAAAATTCGGCGAGCTTACCACAAACTCCGCTACATCCTTCTCGCTAGCCTGAACGCCTAGATCTTTGGCAAAATTTAGAAAATACGCCTCGCCGATTAGCTGATCTACCGCGATCTGATCCAGATGCATATTTTTGGCTTGCTCTTGCGTAAATTGCCCATCGCTCATAGCGCTTAGCCGATTGTATAGTTCGGAGTATTTTGTGTTTAATTCTTGATTTGTTATGGAAATTTGCCCAACTCTGGCGATTGAGCCTGCGCGGTTAGCGTTCATATAATA
>CAURFS010000131.1:0-5694 GCA_963523845.1 uncultured Campylobacter sp.
CCTTTCTTGATACCCTTTTTGATTTCCTCCACACTTAGCTCTTCGCCGTTAAAATACTTCTCCATCAAAGCTTCATCAGTCTCTGCTACCGCCTCAATCATCTTGTCGCGATATTCCTGTGCTCTTTCTCGTAGCTCGGCAGGAATTTCAACGATCTCGGGAGCAGAAGGACCCTTGCTATCATCCCAAACGAGCGCTTTCATAGTGACTAAATCGATAACGCCTTTAAAATCGTCCTCGGCGCCGATAGGAATTTGAATCGGAACAGGATGTGCTTTGAGCCTATCTTTGACCTGCTGTTCGACATTATAAAAATTTGCGCCTACGCGGTCCATTTTATTTACGAAAATGATACGCGGAACATGGTATTTATTCGCTTGACGCCAAACGGTCTCGCTTTGAGGCTGAACGCCGCCTACAGAGCAAAATACTGCTACCGCGCCATCTAAAACGCGCATTGAGCGCTCGACTTCGATAGTAAAGTCAACGTGGCCCGGGGTGTCGATCAAATTTATCTGATGATTATTCCAAAAGCAGGTAGTTGCCGCAGACGTAATCGTGATGCCGCGCTCGCGCTCCTGCTCCATCCAGTCCATAGTAGCAGCGCCCTCGTGAACCTCGCCAATCTTATGACTCATGCCGGTAAAAAATAGAATTCTTTCGCTTGTAGTCGTCTTTCCAGCATCGATGTGGGCGGCAATACCGATGTTTCTAACCATATGTAAAGGGGTTTTTCTTGCCATGATGCCCTCCTACCAACGATAATGCGCGAAAGCTTTGTTGGCTTCCGCCATCTTGTAGGTGTCTTCCTTCTTCTTAAATGAAGAGCCTTTAGAATTTGCGGCGTCCATAAGCTCGTAAGCCAAGCGCTCTATCATCGTGCGTTCGCTTCTTTTTCTCGCAAAAGAGATAATCCAGCGAATAGCCAAAGCCTGCTGGCGAGCCGGTCGTACCTCGATCGGAACCTGATATGTGGCGCCGCCTACACGACGAGATTTTACCTCCATCAAAGGCTTAACGTTATCAATGGCATCGTTAAAAATTTCGATACCTTTCTTCTCGCCGCCTTTATTGTCGATGAAATTTAAGGCGCCGTACATAATCTCGGTAGCGACACTCTTTTTGCCGTCGAACATAAGCGAATTAATAAATTTTGTGATTACTTTGCTGTCATAAATCGGATCAGGCATGACTTCCCTAACGGGAGCTTTTCTTCTTCTCATTTTATTCCTTCAAATTTTAAAATTTTACTCAAACTCGGCAAAATCTAGTGCCGGTCTGTTTCGGCTAAACTATTTTTTAGGTCGTTTAGCACCGTATTTTGATCTTGCGACGGTTCGTTTTGCAACGCCTGCAGTATCAAGCGCACCGCGGACGATGTGGTATTTAACGCCCGGTAGGTCCTTTACGCGACCGCCGCGAACTAGCACGATGGAGTGCTCTTGTAGATTGTGACCTTCACCGCCGATATAGCTGATGACTTCAAATCCGCTAGTAAGCCTTACTTTGGCAACTTTACGAAGCGCAGAGTTTGGCTTTTTAGGGGTCGTGGTGTAGACCTTAGTGCAAACTCCTCTTCGTTGAGGGCAATTCTTTAGCGCTGGAGACTTCGATTTCTCGGTAAGCTTCTTGCGCTCTTTTCTGACCAATTGATTTATGGTTGGCACATCTTTCCTTTCACAAAAATTTATTCAAAAAGACTAGGATTATACTTTGTTTAAACTTACAGAAACGTAAATTTAACTAAATTTTAATCTCTAATCAGTACAAACTCTCCGCCGCCGCAGATCACTAAGCAGATCGCAGCAGAAAGATACAGATATACAATTTCCAGCTCAAATCCGCCCACGCCGGTAAGCGCGCTCAACGGAGTATGTAGGACATATATTATCATGAGCACGTTTGCGATCACAAGCAGAGCGCCTATGCGGCAAAATACGCCTATGATTATCATCGCTGGCGCCAGCACCTCGCCTACGTACGCGCCGTAAGCCACTAAATCCGGAATTCCTCTAGCTACCAGCATCGATTTTACGCCGTCTATGCCGTGAGTGAGCTTAAAAATTCCGTGCATTAAAAGACAAACTCCAAGCCCCAACCTGACAAACAACAGACCGAAATTTATATTGATCATATTCATGTCTCATCCTTTAAATTTAGGTAAATTTAGGGCTTTTTGCCCTAAATTATTTTTTAAGTTTAACTTCCTTGTCTTTATACAGACCCGTTCCGACCGGGATTATGCGACCCAAAATCACGTTTTCTTTCAAGTCCTCTAATCGGTCAAATTTACCCGCGATACTAGCCTCGGTTAGAACCTTCGTAGTCTCTTGGAAGGACGCCGCCGAAATGACGCTATCGCTTCCTACGGCCGCACGAGTTACGCCCAGCAGTACGGACTCTGCGATCGCAGGCTCGCCGCCCATCTTTACGATCCGCTCGTTTTCCTCTTTAAATCTGCGGCGGCTAATCAGATCGCCGACGATTAGCTGAGTATCGCCGCTATCGACAATTCGAACCTGGCGGAGCATCTGAGATACGATAATCTCGATATGCTTATCGCTGATGACGACGCCTTGAGAGCGGTAAACCTGTTGAATTTCGCTTATCAGATAGTAATGCAGCGCCTTTTCGCCTAAAATTCTAAGCACGTCGTGCGAGCTGATAACTCCGTCGGTAAGCTTCTCGCCCGCGTGGACGAACTCGCCGTTTCGCACCTGTATCTGGCGGCTCTTATCGATTAGATACTCGGCGCTCGTTCCGTCCTCACCCTCTATTATAATGCGCTCTTTCGCGCGCAAAGCCTTATCGAAGCGGACGGTTCCGTCGATGTCTGCGATGATCGCGGTATTTTTTGGACGGCGCGCCTCAAATAGCTCCGATACGCGCGGCAAACCGCCGGTGATATCTTTTGATTTCGCAGCAGCCTTAGGCGTCCTAGCCAAAATATCTGCAATCGCTACCTGATCGCCCTTATTCGTAAAAATCGCAGTCTTTGGCCCTAGGTTATATTTGATAGGCTCGCCCTTACTAGGAGTTACAATAATGGCCGGTTTAACGCCCTGCGGCAGGTACTCGTTGATAACTAAACGGCTCTGGCCGGTAGTCTCGTCGTATTGCTCCGTAGCGGTATATCCAGGCTCGATATCCTCGAAACTGATCTTACCCTCACACTCTGCAGCTACCGGGATAGAATACGGATCCCACTCCGCAATGATCAAGCGATCGTCTTTTTTAGGCTTGGCTATAAGATCATCGTTTTTTACGACGCTATTATCATCATAGGTAATGACAGATTCACGCGGTATATAGTGGCGGATCGCCTCTCTGCCGTTTTCATCGGAGATGACTACGTACATACCCTTCTCACTTACGACGTGACCTTTTTTGATATCTCTTAGCCTCTCTAAATAATCGCCCTTTAGGATGAAATACTTAAGCGTACCATTTGCTCCCGCTTTGATCTTTTGAGTTACCGGCTCGCCGTCTTTGACGCGAAGTTCGCTTGCAAACGGAATTCGAGTAGGGATATTCCAGTCTTCTTTTATAACCTCTACTAAACTATCATTTTCTCCAACGGTTTCGCCGTCTTTAAATACGATGTAGAATTTTCCCTCAACTTTACCGCTTACGCCCGCAAGCTCGGTAGGCTTGGCTAGATCGTGGCGTCGGATGGTATATTTAAATTCTTCCTTCTTGCCCTTTAGCACGATATTCACATCGTCGTGAGTTATATCGATACTTACCTTACCGGTAATTGGAGCTTTGATCTTAGGCTCGACCAAAAGTACCGCAGCGTTTCTGCGGTTCATTACGATATTTTTGCCGCCGTTTTCATAGGTCTTGACGTTGTAGTATCTGATAAAGCCCTCTTTATCAGCGATTACTTGGCGATCTTGCTGCTCGGTAGATGCGGTACCGCCTGCGTGGAAGGTTCGTAGCGTAAGCTGCGTGCCCGGTTCGCCAATGGATTGCGCAGAGATGATACCGACCGCTTCACCCGGTTTTACCAGCTTGCCCTCTCCTAAATTTACGCCGTAGCACTTCGCGCAAACCCCTTTTTCAGCCTTGCACGTAATAGGCGTGCGGATGCTTACGGATTTGATGCCGGCATCGACTATGGTGCGTACCTCATTAACGCCTAGAAGCGTGCCTTCGGTGAATAAAATTTCATTCGATACCGGATCAATCACATCCGAGCTTAGCACCCTACCCATAATCCTATCGGCTAGGCTTTCTATTTGCGTTCCGTTCTCTACAATCTCGGTAACCTCGATACCCTCGTGCGTACCGCAGTCATGCATCGTAACCCTGACGTTTTGTGCGACGTCGATCAGCTTTCGCGTTAGATATCCCGCATTTGCGGTCTTGAGCGCAGTATCGGCAAGACCTTTACGCGCGCCGTGAGTCGAGATGAAGTACTCGTTTACGTTCAGACCCTCTCTAAAATTTGAAGTGATCGGCGTCTCGATGATCGAGCCGTCGGGCTTACTCATCAGACCTCTCATACCCGCTAGCTGCTTGATCTGCTCCGCGCTACCTCGCGCGCCGCTATCGGCCATCATATAAATCGAGTTAAAACCGTCCTTATCCTTCTCCATCATCTTCATCATCTCATCGGCTAGCTTCTTGCTGGTGCTGGTCCAGATGTCGATCGTTTTATTATAGCGCTCGCCGTCGGTTAGCAAGCCCGCGCCGTATTGATTCTGAACCTCTCTAACCTGCTTTTTAGCCTCTTCGACGAGGCTTGCTTTGGACTTCGGCACGATGATATCCGAAACGGAGATCGAAACGCCCGCTTTAGTCGCGGATTCAAAGCCTAAATTTTTAAGATTATCCAAAAATTCCGCGCTTATCTCAAGGCCGCCGTTTTTATAGACGTAATCGACAAGCTCGGCGATATCCTTTTTCTTCATGATCTTATTCCAAAGATGATCTGGAATAAAGCTAGGCAGGATCGATTTGATGATCAAGCGGCCCGCGGTCGTAAAAATAATGCGGCGATCGATCATCGTTTTGATTTTAGCGTGGATGTCTAGGGCGTTTGCCTCCACGGCAAGCATTACCTCATCGACGTTTGCAAAAATTTTATTCGTTCCTTTTGCACCCGGCTTTTCGAGGCTTAGATAATAAATTCCTAAAACCATATCCTGGCTAGGCACTGCGACAGGCTTTCCGCTCGCAGGAAGCAAGATATTCATCGAGCTAAGCATTAAAATTTTGCACTCTGCAATCGCCTCTTGGCTAAGTGGCACATGTACCGCCATCTGATCTCCGTCGAAGTCCGCATTGAACGCGGCGCAGACTAGCGGATGCAGCCTGATCGCCTTACCCTCAACGAGCACCGGATGAAACGCCTGAATAGACATCTTATGAAGTGTCGGCGCGCGGTTTAGCATAACCGGGTGATCTTTAACGACCTCCTCCAAGCACTCCCAAACTTCATTGATCCTATTTTCGATCATCTTTTTAGCCTGCTTGACGGTCGTAGCATAGCCCTTCTCTTGCAGGCGTGCGATTAGATGCGGCTTGAATAGCTCAAGCGCCATCGTCTTAGGCAGACCACACTGATCCATGCGTAAATTTGGACCTACGACGATGACGGAGCGACCCGAAAAATCCACGCGCTTGCCAAGTAAATTTTGTCGGAAGCGACCTTGTTTACCTTTAATGATCTCGCTTAGAGATTTAAGC
>CAURFS010000132.1:0-5687 GCA_963523845.1 uncultured Campylobacter sp.
CGCTCATACAGGCTCGGGTGCGAATGATACACCGCGGCGTAAATTTTATGAGCGAGCGGAAACGCCTTGTTTTCGCTGCCCAGCTTCTTTAGCGCGCCGATCATGCTCTCTTTATCCTGCATGCTGGCACCATGCCGGTCCGCGCTAAATTCGTGCATGCGGCTAAGCTTGGAGATCACCGGCTCAAAAAACGCATGCAAAATCGGTGCAAACAAAATCATAAAAACCAGCGTCGCGCCGCCGTCTGCGTTAAGTCCCAGCGCGCCGAATACGCCTGCGGGGAGGTTTCCGAATACCGCGAATGTCGCGCCCAAAAGCACGAAGCTGAGCGCTAAGCCTTTCAAAATATCGCCGTGTTTGAAATGCCCGAGCTCGTGCCCTAAAACGGCTAAAATTTCATCCTCGCTCAGTTTTTCTATGAGCGTGTCGAAAAGCACGACCTTTTTCGTTGCGCCGAAGCCGCCGAAATAGGCGTTTAGGCGCTTGTCGCGCTTGCTCGCGTCGATCGTAAAAACGCCGCTACTTTTAAAGCCGCAGCGCTGCAAAAGCCCCTCTATGCGCTCTTTTAGCTCGCCGTGCTCTAGCGGCTGCATCTTATTAAACAGCGGCGCGATAACGGTCGGATAGATTAAATTTATCAGTAAAACTATGCCGAAGCTTAGCAGAAAGCCCCAGACCCACCAGTGCGCGCCCAGGCTATTTACGCAAAAAACGAGCGCAGAGGCTACCGCAAAGCCAAAAACCAGCGTGAGCGCGAGCGATTTTAGCGCGTCTTTTACGAAAACGGCGGGCGTTATCGTGGAAAAGCCTAGACGCCTGTCTTTGACGAAAGTTTTGTAAATCTCAAGCGGAAACGATATCGCGCCGCCGATGATTAAAAACGCCGTTACAAAGCAGCTTCCCGCCAAAATTCCGTCACCCGCTAGATCATATATCGCGCGCTGTAACGCGCCGGCGCCCGCAAGTATCCAAATAAGCGCCACCGCAAACGAAAAGCAGTGCGAAAATATATTAAATTTTAAATTTACCGCGCCGACCTCGCCTGCCTTGCGATAATCCTCCTCGCTAAGCACCACCGCAGGCTCTTTTAGCTTGGCGCGGATGAAGCTTAGTTCGAGCAGATCGAGCGAAATTTTATAAATCGTGTAAAGCGCGTATAAAAAGATCAAAAACCAAACCATCGCGCCTACTTTAGGCTCTCGGCGAGCGAAAGCACTTCGTAATATTCATTTTCCATACTGTTTAACGTTCCTCTTTTTTCTTCAAGTTCTTCAAAAAGCCCCTGCATTCCGAGCTTTTGATAAATTTCAGGCGTCGAGAGCGCGTGATTTAGCTCCTTTATGCGTGCCTCGATAGCCTCGATCTTAGCGGGGTATTCTTCTAAAATTTTATTCTGTTTGTAGCTAAGCTTCGCGGCGCTCGTCTTTTCCTTTTTGTTTTCGCGGCCGCCTTCTTCCGCGCTCGCGCTAGCGCCAGCGTCGGCCTCGATCTGATCAATCTCCGCCATCTCGTCTTCAAACTCCAGATACTGCGAATACGGCATTTGAATTTGATCGATCGTGCCGTTTTTTTCAAAAACCCAAAGCTTATTTGCGATCTTATCGATGAAATAGCGATCGTGGCTTACGATGATTACCGCGCCTTCGAAGCTTAGCAGATAATCTTCCAAAATATTGATCGTCGCGATATCAAGATCGTTCGTCGGCTCATCCAAGATCAGGCAATCGTACTGCTCGGTAAAGAGCTTCGCAAGCGCCAGACGGTTCTTTTCGCCGCCGCTAAGCACGCCCACGGGCTTATCTAAAAACTCCTTCGGAAATAAGAAATTTTTCAAATACCCATAGACGTGCATGTAGCTGCCGCGGACGCTTATGTGATCGCCGCCGTTTGGACAGAAAATTTCGATTATGCTTTTATCGTCCGTGATACCGCTGCGGGTCTGATCAAAGTAGCCGATCCTGATCTCGCCGCGTTTGATCTCACCCGCATCGATCTTGCTACGGCCGAGTAGAATTTTAAGCAGAGTGCTTTTGCCCGCGCCGTTGGCGCCTACGATGCCGATGCGCTCGCCCTGCAAAACCCGCGCCGAAAAGCCCTTAAAAAGCACCTTGCCGTTTAAAATTTTACCGATATTCGTGCATTCAAAAAGCATCTTTTTGCGATTGTCGCCGCCCGTGCCGTTAAAGCTCCTGCTCGCGCGCTCCAGCTCGAGCCGCACGCGACGGATCGCGCCCGGGTTTTTCTTCGCATCCTGTCTCATCTGCATGATACGCGCTTTGCGCCCTTCGTTGCGCTTTAGGCGAGCTTTTACGCCGCGGTGCAGCCACTCCTCCTCGGCGCGTAGCTGTTTAAGCAGCGTCTCGTGAGACTTCTCGAGCGAAGCAAGCATCTCCTGCTTGCGCCTTAGATAGTTTTCATATCCGCCGTCGAAATTTGAAATTTTACCCTCTTCGATCTCGATACTGCGCGTCGCCAAGCGGTCGATGAAGTAGCGATCGTGGCTGATAAAAACGATCGTCTGCTTCGAGCTAAGCAGCATGTCCTCTAGAAATTTCACCATATAGACGTCGAGGTGGTTCGTGGGCTCGTCCAGCAGCAGCACGTCGGGCTTTTTAAGCACCAGCGCGCCCAGCGCCACGCGACGAATTTCGCCGCCGCTAAGCGTGCAGACGGAGCGGTTTTCGTAAATTTTAAGTCCGAAATTTTGCAGCACTTGCTCGATCTTATTGTCGATCTGCCAGCCGTCCTTGGCCTCGATAAATTTAATCAGCTCGTCTTGCCGCGCCAAAAGCTCCTTGTTTTCGGGCTGCGCGGCGATTTTGCTCGAGATCGCGTCGTATTCGTCCAAAGCTGTGTAAATTTCAGCTAGCTCCCTTCGCAGCGCGTCTTTGACCGAGAGATTGTCTTCAAATTTCGGCGTTTGAGCGAGCATCTGGATATTTAGCCCGTTTTGAGTGATCACGCGCCCCTCGTCGGTCTCGCACAGCCCCGCGACGATCTTCATCAGCGTGGATTTGCCGCCGCCGTTTTTACCGATGACGGCTACGCGCTCGTTAGCGTCCAGTGCAAAATTTACGCCGTCCAAAACGACGTGAGAGCCGAATTTTTTCGTAACATCGATAAGCTCGATCAAAGCCAATTTTAAGTTCCTCTAGTGTTAAATTCGATAATTTTACACAAAATTCTATTAAATTTTAATAACTTTTAAAGGTTTAGCGATGCAAAGTTTGGAATTTGACGGCCTGCGCGTAGAAATTTTCGCTCCGCACGCGCCGTCTTTTGCGCCTGCGCCCTCCTTTGCAAAAGAAGCCGCGTCTGCGCCGATCATCTACCTGCACGCCTTGGAGTTTAGCGCGGCCAGTGTGGGCGAAATTTACAAACTCGTCTCGCGAGGCGCCGATTTCGTGCTCGCAGCGATCTATCTAAGCGAGGCGCAGTGGGGCGATAAGCTCAGCCCGTGGGCGGCAAAATCGCCGTTTAAGGGGGTGCGAGATTTCGCGGGCGGCGGCGCGGCGCACTTGAATAAATTTACGGACGAGCTGATCCCGCGTATTGAGCGACACGTATTCGGCGCGGGCGAACCTGCGTGGCGAGCCTGCGCGGGATACTCGCTGGCGGGGCTTTTTAGCGCGTATGCGGCGTTTGCGAGCGATAAATTTCAAAAGATCGCCTGCGTCTCAGCGTCGTTTTGGTTCGGCGGATTTGACGCCTTCGTCGCCGCACACTCGCCGCAAAGGGGGCTGGCGCACGTCTACGCGTCCTTGGGCGAGGCCGAGATGAACCCGAAAAATCCGCGCGGAGCACTCTGCGGCGAGACGGCGCGAAATTTCATCGCAAAATGCCGCGGCGCGGGCGCAAAAGCGGAGTTTGAGCAAAATCCGGGCGGGCACATGCAAGATGAGATCGCAAGAATTTCAAAGGCGCTTTTGAAGCTGGTAAACTCCTAAAATTAGAGCAAATTTTAAAATTTAGCGGGGCGATAGATTAAGAGGCTGTGGAAGCCTGAAAGAAACGAGCCAAGAAGCGTAAATTTAAGCAATCTGCCGCTGGAATTTCTCGCGCAACGGTTTTTGTGCGATGCAACGAAATTTAAAATACCTCCGCGTTGAAATTTAAGAGCATGAGCGATGCGACAAGAATGGTGCAGCGCAATTCGGCACGAATGACGCAACGCGTCGTCGGTGCTTTAGCTGCTTTGGATAAGTGCGAATCGGTTTTGAGCGTAAATCATACGGCAGCTCGTCGCTGCGACACAGGCGGCGCGGCGTAATGCAAATTTCAGGAGGGGTAGCGCTAAATTTTGCAGATTGCGCTAGTGGTTTAAAACTTAAAGCGAGCCGTCATTATAAAATTTAAAGCAAATTATGTCGCAGCTAGGATTTAGCGCGCCTGCAAGTTAAATTTAAACAGCGACGCGGCGCAGTGTATGACCCCGCCGTTTCATTTAGTGTAACTGCTAGCTAAAATTTAAACCGCTGAAATTTCAAAATTTGCGCCGCGCCGAAGAACGCTTTGACACTACGATACGTGCTGCTCGGTTTAAATTTTAAAATTTAGCGGGGCGGGCGCACTTAGCCGATACCTACCGAATTTGCGGCGGCGTAATATGCGGAATTTTGCGAATTACCGTTTGTAAAATTCATCCTGCGAAATTTCGCGGCGCATGCTTCAATCAGCTCTCTACCGCGCTTCGAGCGGCATACGCTTTGCTTTCCGCAACTATGCCGAGCCGATCGCTGCTACGTTTTTTGCGCTCGCTACGTCGTGTTCGCCGCACATACGCGGCGTGTGTCGCTCCGCAAAAAAAGCCGCGAACACGCCAAATTCTAACCGCACGCCCTAAATTTCACTGTCTACGCAAAGGGCAGAATTTTTTTGTAATTGCTCCACAGCTCGCTATCTTCGCCGAAATATGCAAGCAGCCCGCGCGCGTTGCGATCGAAGGGGTTGGGCTCTTTATGCAGCGCGATACGCTGCGACAGGCGCAGATCGTAGGTGTTGTATATCGCAGAATACGGCACCGGAAAGTCCGAAGCGTAAAGCAGGCGCGAGTGCACGTCCGTTTGGCTCGCCAGATGCGGCAGAGCCTTAGCGCGCACCGGCGTCATAAGCGCGGAAACGTCGGCGTAGAGGTTCTTGTGCGTGCGCAGAAGCGCTAGAAGCGCGAAATAATCGTGTCCGAAATTTCGCGGGCGGCGCGAGAGCGCACGAAAAATATGCGAATACTCGTAGTTAATCGCCATGTGCGCGCACACCGTTGTAACGCCCAGCTCAAGCGGCGCGTAGATCATCTCCAGCGCCTCGCAGCGGCGCGTGCTCGGCACCGAGCTTTCGTTGCCGACGTGGATCACTAGCGGCAAGCCGAGCTTGGCGAGCTTTTCAAAATACGGCACGTAGCGAGGCAACCTCGTATCCAGATCCCAATAGTTTTGTAAAAATTTCGCCCCCTTAAATCCGAGCTCGAAGCAGCGATCAATCTCATCTAGCGCGTCCGCTCGCTTTGGATTGATACTAAAAAACGGCACGATGAGATCAGGGTTTTTTTGATAAATTTCAAACACGCTGTCGTTGTCCGCACAGACGGTCTTATCGCGATGGATTAGCTCGCCCGTATCGCTAAATTTAGCATCTACGCCGAAAAGCACCGCCTTTTTAACATATTTCGAAGCTCTAAGCCCTCCTAGAAG
>CAURFS010000133.1:0-5634 GCA_963523845.1 uncultured Campylobacter sp.
GTCTAGGCGGGTGCTCTTGGAATTTACCGCGCTGTCAATCCTGGTGCCGGCAGAATTTGCCGCGCTGCCAAGCTTCACCGCACCTTTTCTGATCGACAAAGTGCCGTCCGTAAGGGCGCTGCCGCCGATTTGCGCGATGAAGCGAGCGTCCAAAACGAACCTCTTTGCGACCCCCAAATCGTCGCAAATTTTACCGAAGCACTCGCGCTCCTTGCCCATCGTGCGCTGATTATAATCGAAATGCAGCGCCACAATCTCGTAACCTTCGCGCCTCGCGATATAGGCGCAAGTCGCGCTGTCCATGCCGCCGCTGATCACGCATAAAGCTCTCATTTTCATCCTTTTTTTGCTAAAATTATACGAAAATTTTATAAAAGAGGGGTAAAAATGATACTTTGCGAGCAGCCCTATCCCGAAATTTTGGACGCTATCGCGGCGGAGCTTGGCGGCGGGAGCGTCGAGCTAATTTTCGTGCGCGGCGAGGAGATGCGGCAGCTAAACGCGCAAACGCGCGGCATCGATAAGGCGACCGACGTGCTGAGCTTCCCGCTCGATCCTGCGGCGTTTGCGGGCTTCGGCGAGGATTTGAGCGAAGAGAGCTCCGCGCATGAAAACAGCGGCGCTAAAATTCTAAACGCTGCGAATTCCGCTAGTGAAAATACAAGCGTCGCGAATTCTGCGAGCAAAAATTCTAATACCATAAATTCTGAAAATTCCGAGAACGAAAGTTCTGGCGATGAAAATTTAAAGAATGAAAATTTTGGCGGCGGAAATTTCGCTCTCGCGCTGCTCGGCTCGGTCGTGATAAATTTAGACCTCGTAGAACTGAAAGCCGCGCAGCTTGGGCACGGCAGAGATGACGAGACGGCGCTACTTTTTACGCACGGCTTGCTACACGTGCTAGGTTACGATCACGAAAGCGACGACGGACAGATGCGCGTCAAGGAGTGTGAGATCATCGAGAAATTTCGCCTTCCAAAAAGCCTGATCGTGCGAACGGAGGGAAACGAGGAGTAAGCGCTGCGGATAGCAAGCTGCGCGGTAAGCTCTATATGAATCACGAAGTAAAGTTTATATTCGAGCAATAAATTTGAAGTGTCGAGGCATGAGTGAGAAAAATTTTGCGATATATATTAAAAAAGTTTATTTGACGTTAGCAGAATGAATTTCTGCGCGTATTTTTAAGTAAAATTTCTTATCTCATCAGACATTGCGGAATATTTATACCCCTTTTAATAGATTTTTATATGCTTTATTTAGTTGAAAAAATGTAAAAAATAAAACTAGCGCCAAGATAATTCCGCTGAATAAAAAGAGTTTTTGTTCAAAGAAATTTTGCCTAAGATCAACTTCCATGATTACTTTATTATCACAATCTCCAAATTCTACGATATGAAGATTTATCATTTTTAAGATTACGCATTTATTATTAATGTATCTGCTAAATATAAAATCACAAAAGTATTTTTCTTCATAGTCGTATTTATTTGTATCAATATGAAAATCGATAAATTCCCAAGAAAATATTTTGCCATTTCCCGCTACGGATATCTTGCAACCATTACCGCTTTTATAACTATGGAATCTAAAAAATTTCTCTACTGTTCCGGAAAAAATATATGGATTCCGCAAGGACTTCTCACTAGGTGCAACTGCATAAGCAGCCAAAAAACATATAGGCATAAAAACCATAGAAAATACGGCAAGCGTTGCTAAAAAATTATGCTTTTTAGCAAAGCCGAATTTTATTAGATCATTACAATAATCCACGTAATGAAGTGGATTTTTCATTGTGTTCCTTTAAATAAACATAGATGGCAGCCCAAAAAGCGCACGCTACCGCAAGTCCGGTACTTAGACTTAGGCTACCCTCGATATCCGCAAAGTGTGAATGAGTGCACAAAATCCAACTGCACTTTCATTAAATTTCAAATGATATTTACGATATATTGTATTGTGCGGCGGATTAAATGCTGCTTAATGCTTTTATTGCAAGCACGGAAACGGATGAGTTGAGAGCAAAAACCCAGCGCCAACTAGCATTCACGCCGCAATCGAGATAAAATCTCAATAAGATGATCCGTGGCGATAAGCAAGCCCCCTTACAGTAAAATTGCCAGCCAATGAACCTGCGCTGAATAGGCTGCAAATTTATCTTAAATTTAAACCAGGTCCTACATCTAGCCGAAGTTTACGGGGTCCATATCGATCTCGACGGGCAGATGCTCAAGCGCGCGCGCGGCGCTAATCAGCGGCACGTGCGAGCCGGCGCGTAGTAGAATTTCAAAGCGAAATTTCGACGCGATGTAGGCGATACCCGCCTTGCCGTAGCCGATGATCTCAAAGCTCTCGCTCGCTTTCTCTTTCAAATACTGCGCGGAATTTTCGGCAGCATTTTCGGCCGCTAAATTTATAAAATTTTGCGCGGTGCCGTTTCTTTCGGGCTTTAAATTTACGCTACCCGCGCCTGCGTCGCAAGCTGAAATTTGCGCGGCATTTTTTAAATTTGAAACGTTTTGGCGGTTTAAATTTGCATCGTCCCCGCACAAATCCGAGCTTTGAAATTTAGAATTTAATATTTCGCCGTCGCTCTGCTGCGCAGAATTTTGCAAATTTAAAGCGCTTAAATTTGCTTGCCTCGCGTCCAGCCCGTCATGCGATGCAAACGCGCTACCTCTCGCCTGTTTGCGACGCAAAAGCTCAAGCGCGGCATTCATTATTTCGCTCGCCGCGTTTTCATTTTTATGCGAGATCAGCACGCGCAAAAGCCGCATATACGGCGGATAGAGCCCCTCGCGAAACTCCGCTTCATCGCGCAAAAAATCGTCGTAGTTTTCGATATAATCCCCAAAAAAGCCGCTCTGGCGCGTCTGTATGACGACCCTGCCCTGCCCCGAGCGACCCGCGCGGCCTGCCACCTGCATCGCAAGCGCCAGTGTCTTTTCGCGCGCCCTAAAATCGGGATAGCTCAGATGCTCATCGATCCCCATTATCACCGCAAGATCGACGCCGTGGTAATCGTGCCCCTTGCTAAGCATCTGCGTGCCTACCAGAATGTCGATTTTATGGGCGTTGAAGTTATTTAGCAGCGCCTCAAGCTTGCGCTGCGTGGTAATCTCGTCGCGATCAAATTTCGCGATGCGGGCGCTTGGGAAACGCGCCGCAAGCTGTGCCGCAAGCTCGCCGGTGCCGATCTTGCGCGCCTGCATCACCTCGCTGCCGCAGTTTTCGCAAGACGCCTTGTAAAACGTGCTAAAGCCGCAGTAATGGCACTTCAGCGCCGCAGCGTCCGCGTGATAGCTCATCCCGACGGCGCAAAACGGACAGCGCACGATCTGCCCGCAGTTTTCGCAAACCATATATTTGTAGTTCGCGCGCGTCGGCAAAAACACGACCGCCTGCTTGCCTGCATCTAAGCTGCGCCCGATTTCGGTTAAAATTTTGGGGCTCAGCCCCGTCTCGCTCTCATCGAAAATGAAGCGCTTGGCGCTGCTAAAATAGGTGCCGCGCAAGCGGAAGTGCGGCTGCTTCGCGTAGGTGCTAAGCGCGGGCGTCGCGGAGCCCAAAACCACGCGGATGCCGAGTTTTTTGCCGACGAAAATCGCGGCGTCACGGGCATTTAGGCGCGGCGCGGCGGCGGATTTGTAGCTGTCGTCGTGCTCCTCATCCACGACGATGAGGCCTAGATCGCTAAAGGGCAAAAACAGCGCCGAGCGAGCGCCCGCGATGAGCCGGATCTCGCCTGCATTAAATTTTTCTAAAATTTCGCGCTTTTTTTTCGGCGAAATTTTAGAGTGCCAGACGCCGAGCCGCTCGCCGAAATAGCTCTGTAGCCGCTTCGTCATCTGCGGCGTTAGCGAAATCTCAGGCATCAAAAACAGCGCCTGCTTGCCTGCAGTGAGCGCCTGCGCGATCAGCGCGATATAAATTTCGCTCTTGCCGCTGCCCGTATCGCCGAATATCAGCGACGTCTCGTTGGCTTCGGCAAATTTACGCGCTTGCTCCTGCGCGGGGGTAAGGTTTGGGATTTTACCTATTTGAGACAGAGATAGCGACGGCGAAATGGGGCTTTGCGCGGTAGCGTCGAAATTTTGAATTAGGACGGAATTTTGCGCTGAAGCGAAATTCTGAATCGAAACATAATTCTCTCCCTCGGCAAAATCCCGCTCTTGGATAGAATTTTGCGCGATGGCGGAATTTTGTTTGTGTGTCGGCTCGAGGGCGGCAACAAAATTTATTGTCGTAGCGGGATTTTGAGCCAATGTAGAATTTTGAATTGAAACAGAATCTTGTTCATTGACAAAGCCCTGCTCTTGGATAGAATTCTGTGCGGTAATAGAATTTGATGCCGAATTTTGTGAGGTAGGATTTGGTACCTGTTTTAAATTTTGCCTTTGCATGGAATTTAGCGCGATGACGGAATTCATGACGGTAACAGAATTTTCTGCGGTAGTAGAATTTCTCGTCAATGCAAAATTCTGGATTGGGACAGAATTTTGTATGGCACTAAAGTCATCGTCGAGCGCAGAATTTTGTGCGGTGATGGAATCCTGCTCGGAAATAAAATTTTGTTCGCGGGTAGAAGTTTGCTTACAAGCGGGGGCCAACTCACTAACGGGAATTTGCTTGCAAGCGCAATTCCGCTCGGTCATAGGATCCTCCTGCGAATTCCGCAAATCCTGCGCCGTATCGCTCGCAGGCTCAAAGATCCCAAATGCAACGCTCTTTTCGCAGACATAGTAGTACGCGATAAAATTTGCAAGTGCGATCTGAAACGGGCTAAATTTAAGCTGCGAAATCTCTAAAATTTCCTTGGTTTTGAAGCTCGGTTTTGCAACCTCGCGCAGGATCACGGCGAATTTGACGCTCGATTTTACGGGAACGGATACGATTTGATAAGCTGAGATTTTAAAATTTGAACTATAAGTAAGCGGTTTTAGGCTGGCGCCCAAAACCGCAACTTCATAATAGAGCATTTAGCTATTGAGCTAAAGATTGGCAAAGCTCGTCTTTGTGATCGCAGTCAAATGAGCCTACATTCCTACCCGCTGCCGTAGCCAAAGCCGATGTCGGATAGTAATCAAAAGTAGTTCTTTTTCCTGCCACTCTAGCGATATATGTAGATGTTGCATTAGCATTGCCGTTCGTAACCAAAGTCCAGCCGTTCCTACCGCCATCTCTCATAGGATAGATAGGTTGCTGCAAAACGCCTTCAAAAAGAGTGGCATTGTCCGAACCCTCCAAAGCAGGCCACGTAGTCACGCCTCTCATCATATTCTCGCTTCTAACTAGCGAAAGTCCGCTTCTAATAGCGGCGATATCCCCACGCATCTTAGCGATCGTAGCATCATCGCGCGTAGCGGCTAATCTAGGCACCGCGATGCCCGCCAAAATACCTAAAACGACGATGACGAAAACAAGCTCTATCATCGTAAAAGCTTTTAAATTTTTCATGTTAAATCCTTTGATTTAAAGTGAGATGATTATAGCCAAATTTAAATAAAATTAATTTTAGTTAAAGAAAAAATCCTGCATTTTAAATGGAATTTTATGAAATTTCATTAAATTCTGCGATTTTTTGTCCGAATTTTACGGACGTATCAGTCGGGGTTTCAAATTTTAAAAACTCGCTTT
>CAURFS010000134.1:0-5633 GCA_963523845.1 uncultured Campylobacter sp.
GGCGTATCCCTGATCCGCGACTAAAGTCTCTAGCGTATTCATATCGCGGCGCAAACGCTCGGAATTCATTGTATCGCCCTTTTGAAGCTTAAAATCGTCCAAAACTTTTTCTTTATCAAGCTTGATTATATCTGCAGGATACTCGATATCTACGGAGCTTACGGTATATTGCTCGCCCTCGCTGATATAGTAGGTAAGATCGGCAGTGTAATTATCCATATCGGCATTAAGTAGCGGCGCAGAAACCTGCGCGTCTAAGTAGCCTTTTTTATAATATTCTTCTTGAATTCTATTTGCATCGTTAGGAAGCTCGGCGGTTTTTACCTTGCCGTCGTTAAAGCCCCACATCCAGCCCAGCGTCTCGCGTTCTTTATTGGCAACGGATGGCTCTATATCGTCATAGTCGAGCTTGTCTGCGCCTACTAAATTTACCTTATCGATGATGATATTTTCGCCGCGATTTACCTCGATCGTTAGCAAGATGACCGATTTATCGTCGTTGATCGGCTTTGGATAAAATTCCACCACGGTGTCGAAAAAGCCCTTGACTTCGTAGTATTGCTTGATGCGGGTCTCCGCTTTTTTAGCAGCCACCTCATCGTAAACCTGACCCGGACGCAAACCGATGAGCTCATTGATCTTGTCGCGATCATTGGTAACTACGTTTTTGATCTCGACCTTGGCGATGGTCGGTTTTTCGGTTACGTTGATAGTGACCGCGCCGCCTTGTTCGCTGATATAAACGTCGCTGAAATAGCCCTGCTCAAATAGCTTCGAGATCGCAGCATTGGTGTTTTCGCCGTTAAGCTCATCGCCTACCTTAAGTCCTGAAATTTGCTGTGCGACCTGTGGAGAGAGATGTCTAAGACCTTCAAATTTAATGGATTTTATCTGCGCGGCGCATGCCACGGAAATCCCGCCTACTAAGAGTAAAAAAACGCTTTTTTTCATAAAATTTTACCTAAAAACGAAAATAATTTGCGTATAATACCACATTAAAATTAAAACTTGCATATATCAAAAAGGAATTTTATGAAGATAGGAATTATCGGCTTGGGTCTCATCGGCGGCTCTCTTGGGCTATGTCTAAAAAGCACCAAAATAATTAGCGCCGTCCATGGCTGCGACATCAGCCGCGAAAATGAAAAAGAAGCTCTAAGACTTGGGCTCGTGCATGAAATTTTAAGTCTAGAGCAGATGAAGCAAAGCTGTGACGCGATTTTTCTCGCAATCCCCGTGGAGGCAATTATTGAGACGTTGCAAAAACTAAGCGACTGCAGAAGTGAAACGACAATCATCGATCTGGGAAGCACGAAATTTAAAATTTTGCAAAGCTGCCCGCCGCAGATCAGACGAAATTTCATCGCAGCTCACCCAATGGCTGGTACCGAAAACTCCGGTCCGCAAGCGGCATTTAAGGAGCTTTTAAACGGCGCGGTAGTCGTCATCTGCGACGATCACGGCGCAGACGAAACGCATGTCAAACGCGCGGTCGAAATTTTTTCGTTCGCGGGAATGAAGATCGTATTTATGGACGCAGAAAGCCACGATCACCACGTAGCGCTCATCTCGCACCTGCCCCACGCGATCAGCTACTCGCTCGTAAACAGCGTGCTAAAAGAGGAAAATCGCCGCAACATCATAAATTTAGCCGGCGGTAGCTTCTCGGGCATGAGCCGTATCGCCAAGAGCTCGCCGCAGATGTGGGTCGATATTTTTAAGCAAAACCGCACAAACCTCCTAGGCGCGATCGACGCTTTTAAAAACGAACTGGATCTTTGCGTACAGATGATTGAGGGCGAGCGCTGGGATGAGCTTGAGGCGTGGATGTATGAAGCGCGCAAGCTAAGGGATATTATTTAAAATTTACCCGCACGACTAGGCCGCACGACGAGCGCGGTAAAAACTTGCCTTTAAAATTTATCGCGTTTATAGCCTACGCAAATTTAAATTTTAATCCGCGCTATCCCGATACAAGCTCAAAAATCTATGCACTCCTGCGTAAAAATTTTCTTTGAGGGAAACTCCAGCGCGCAAAGCCTCGCCTTCTCGCCCCAGTAGCTCTTATAGACACAGCCCAGATCGATATTTGCGCTAAATTCCGTAATGACGGGCTTTTTTACTGGCGTGTGCCCGTAGACATTAAAAATTCCATCATTCGCGCTATCATCTCCGCGCCCGCTTAGCACGTGAGCGGCGAAGCTTTTCGCGCGCTCTGCATCGCGTCTAATCCCCCACGCGCGACCCACTGCGGAGTGCGATACGACGAGGGCGCGACCGCTTTCATCACACAAATCATACTCCAGGTAAATCGGCAGCCGCGAGACAAACCGCAGATGCTCCTTGCATTGCTTCACGCCTCCGTGACGATAATACGACGCTAGCGTCGCTTCACCACCATTATTAAACAGCCAGCTTTCGTCCAAGCTAAAAAATGCGTAAGGGTCATTTGAGCTCGTAAATTTGCCAGTTTTTGCGCACCTTAGGGCGGTTTTTGCGTTGCTTACAAAGCGCTTTTCGTGATTGCCCATCACCGCGTCATATCCGCGAGCACGCACAAATTCAATCACATCCGAGCTCGCAGGGCCTCGGTCGATCAGATCGCCCACGAAGCAAATTTTACTATCAAATTTACGCGGCAGCTGCTCTATCAGAGCCAAAAGCGATCTGTAGCAGCCGTGCACGTCGCCGATGATGTAGATATTTTCCATAATTTCTCCTTAAATTTTAACGCCCTCGCCTTTTAACGCGCGGGCTATGATTATAGGCGGCAGGCGAGAATTTCGCGGCAGAGCTCTGCACTAAATTTTAAAATTTCGCGCGTTAGGACTTGGGCGGATAAATCTGCTTTAGGACCTCGGCTACGACGATCATAAAAAGAACGATAAATATTAATGCGCTAAGCAATGAGGAATAAAACGTGGCAAGATGCAAATCTGAAACAATCAGCGCCACAATCATCATCCCCAAAAATGGCGATAGTATCCAAACCGCTGCTGTAGGCAAAAATAAATTTACGAAAAAATCCGTGAGCTTACCAAAATCCTTTAACTTTGCGGCAAGTATTGCGCAAATCCCGCAGAAAAATATCCACAAAAATAGGAAATATAGGCACTTCTGCTGTAGCCATTCTAAGGGATCGTCAAACCGGACGCTAGATGTGTCAAAAATCTGCCCTATAAAAAAACCCATTAAACTTGAAATGCACATCAAGCAAAAACCCATCGAAAACGCGCAGGCTATAATTTTTAAAATAATCATCAGAGTTCCTAAAATTCTAAATTTAAGCGAAAAATTCCTCGATCAGCCGAGTCATTTCGCTCTCGGTGGCGACGTGGTTGATCTGCTCGCGAAAGCTTGCGGCATTTTCGCGCCCCTTAGAGTATTCGTGCAGATGCTTGCGAAATATCGCCACGCCGTGGCTACCGTAATGGCTTAGCATTTGAGCGAAATGATAAAGCACGACCTCCCTTTTTAGCGCGTCGCTTGCCTGCTCGCCCGTTTTGATCTCGCGAAAGATCCACGGCCTGCCGATTACCGCGCGACCGATCATCAGCGCGTCTGCGCCGCTAAGATCTCGCACTGCGGGGGCATTGGCGGAGTTTATGTCGCCGTTTGCGATCACCGGGATTTGCAGCGCGCATTTGGCTCTTGCGATCGCGCCGTAATCCACCGCCGCGCTGTATCCGCCCGCTCTGGTGCGTCCGTGAATCGCGATAAAATCGGCTCCTGCGCTTTGTACGGCGCGAGCGATATTTTCGATATCCACGGTACCGAAGCCCAGCCGCACCTTCGCGCTCGTAAATTTTTTATTCGAATACTTTTTTATAGTCTCAACCAGGCGCGACAAGCGGGGCAGATCAAGCAGCAGCGCCGAGCCGGCGCCCTGCTTTACGACCTTGGGGACGGGGCAGCCGCAGTTTAGATCGATGCCGTCGATGCCGTCAAATTTATTGATGAGCAAAACCGCCTTTTTGATAATTTCAGCATCGCTGCCTGCGATCTGCACGAAAAAAGGGGTTTCGGCGGCGTTTTTTTCGAGCATCTTTAGCGTCTTTTCACCCTCGAAAACAAGGGCGTTTGCGCTTATCATCTCGCTTACGGTCGCGTCGCAGCCAAATTTTTTCACTACGCCCCGCAGCGGCGGATCTGAAAAGCCCGCCAAAGGCGCCAAAAATAGAGGGTTCGTTTTAAAAAAATCTTTTGTCATTTTAAATTTCTTATTTTGATTTCGTTTGAATTTAAACCTTTAAATTTAACGCCGCAACGCTTGCAGCGGGTTTTGCCGCGAGCTTTAAAATTTAAATTTCATAGGCTGCGGTATTCGCATTTAGGCGCGAATTTTATTTTTAAGCTTAGCTAATTTACATGGCGGCAAAAACGGCAGCAAGGATGATCGCCACTAAATTTTATTTGCGCGGCGAACCCAGCAAGCAGCTTGCAAAACGCCGCATGAAATTTTAAAATTTCATCACTTTATTCGGCTAGCAAGTCTTGCGCTTTATGTTTAAATTCTAAATTTCATCGCGTAAATGCAAAATCCGTTTACGCGCACACTACGCAAGCAAATCTTTTAAATTTTACCGCTTGTGCGCATTGATCTTTCGATAAATTTTGAAATTTCAAATTTGCGCGAGTTAAAATTTTATCCGCACTTTAAAATTTATCGCGCAGGCTGTGTTTAATAGCCACAAAGAACTTAAAAGCAATCTCTCTTACCCGCACAAAACGAACTGGTAAAATTACCGAGCTAAAATAACAGCGACGCAGGGACGTTTTTGCCGTTGTCACGCAAAAATAGCAGAATTTTAAACTTCTCAAACTCGTCGCCGTCAGCAAGGCTTAGCTGCTCTCTAAACTCGTCGATCATGCCAAGCTCATATAGCGCGTACAGATATGCCTCGGTCGCTTCTTGATTCTCATTTTTGAGCCGCTCGAAAAAGGCTTTGTATTGCTCTGGAGCGAGATGATTTTTTAGCTTTTTAGCAAAGCCGATAAAATCCTGCTCGCTAAATTTTTCATTATTTACGAGATCGAAAAGCTCCTCGCTACTGATCTCAAAGCTCGTGTCATTTACCGCGCGATCCACTAAAATATTTACCTCGGCTATATCTTGAGGAATTTTATAGGCCTTGATCTTATCGTAGCTTCCTTTGGCAAGCGCTACGGCATAGGCTTTTTTAGTGATATTTTCGCTATAAACGCCCTTGGTTTTTAAAATTTCATACGCATACGCAGGCTCGGCGTCGAGGCGGTTGAGTTCGTTTTGCAAAAATAGTCCGTTATCTTTAGGAAGTTTATATTTTCGCAGATCCGCCACTTCGCCGTTTTTAACCTTCTCAATAACACCTATGACCTCTTTTAGATCCTCATTTTTGACATCTATGCCGGTGCTATCATACCACGGAGATAAAATTTTAGTAAGCTCGCTTGGGTCTTTAAAATACTCGGTTTTAAAGTCTTTATTGGTATCAAGACCCAGCAAAACCTCTTTACTCATCGCATCGTATGCGCTTAGATCCTTTGCGATCGCCCTTTTTGTGCGGTAAAACGCGAAGCTATGAAAAACGATATGAAAAATCGCTAAAATCATATATAAAATTAACGGCAGTACGATCCACACCGCCACAGGA